>JAUXBO010000252.1 GCA_030619345.1 Candidatus Zixiibacteriota bacterium
CGCCTATATAATCGGATGGATTATCATGCCACCGATGCCCGGCAGCGCGTCGTAGTCCAAGTTTATTCACAAGAAAGCATTATGGGGTGGTCGAGTCAAACTTGTTTTGGTCCGGATGGCAGACAATAGTAGGTCAAACCGTCTGCCGGTTCGACATCACGATAATATGAACGTCGAACGCCAGGGCGTTCGACCTACCGGTGCGAAAGCACACCCATCCGGGAGTTGTTCGAATTAGTTCATAAAAAAACCGGCAGCATTTGCTACCGGTTTGGTATCTTAGGTTTGAATCTGTGCCTAACTCGCCTGTTTCTTGTCCTCGGAATGTTTGACTACCGTCGGACGCTTGCCGTCGGTAATTGTTTCTTTGGTGATTACAACTTCGGCGATATCATGATTGGACGGGATCTCATACATAATATCAAGCATGGCGCTTTCGAAAATCGATCTCAAAGCACGAGCGCCGGTTTTTCGCTCTTCAGCAATTTCCACGGCTGCTTCCAGCGCATCCTGGTCGAATGAAAGACGGACATTTTCCATCTTAAGCATTTTTTTATACTGCCGCGTGATAGCGTTCTTTGGTTCGGTCAAAATGCTCAACAAGGCTTCTTTGTCGAGTGCCCGAAGAGGTGCGCTGACCGGTAGGCGACCGACCATCTCCGGGATTAGTCCGTATTCAATCAGGTCCGCCGGTATAACTCTCTCAAAAATATCAGGCGAGTTGTGATCGATTCTGATGGTCTCGGCATCGAATCCGACAGTTTTTTTACCGACCCGACGGGCAACAATTTTATCCAGACCATCAAAAGCACCGCCGCAGATAAATAGAATATTGGACGTGTTAATATGCACAAACGACTGTTCGGGATGTTTGCGACCGCCCTTGGGTGGAATATTTGCAATGGTACCTTCGAGGATTTTCAGCAATCCCTGCTGGACACCTTCGCCGGAGACATCACGCGTAATTGAGGCGTTGCCGTCTTTACGTGAAATCTTGTCGATCTCATCGATATAGATTATCCCGCGCTCGGTCTTCTGCTGATTGAAATCGGAGGCCTGGTAGAGACGCACGAGGATGTTTTCGACATCTTCGCCAACATAACCAGCCTCGGTCAGCACGGTGGCATCGGCAATAGTGAACGGCACCCGCAGGAATTTGGCCAATGATCGAGCAATCAGGGTTTTGCCGGTACCGGTTGGGCCGATAAGTATGATGTTAGCCTTTTCAAGTTCAACATCGGATTTCTCTTTCTTGCCGGGACCCTCAAAACGAGTATGTACCTGAGAGTTGATACGTTTGTAATGGTTGTACACCGCAACGGCAACAGTTTTCTTGGCCTGTTCCTGTCCAATTACATACTGGTCAAGGAAGTTCTTGATCTCAGCGGGAGTTGGGAGGTCCTGAATTTCTGCGGCCTGTTCATGATCCGGAGCATTATGCAGTAAATCACCGCAGAGCTCTACACATTCATTACAAATGAACGATTCATGCCCGGAAAACAGGCGCTGAACCTGACCGGCGGGCTTTCCGCAAAAAGAGCAACGTTGCGAAATTCTAGGATATTTTGGATCGTCTGTCATTTTTTCCTATTTCTTATATAGTCAGAATAATCCTATTTAGATTGAGCAACCGATGAGCCTTTGTCGCCGCCGTAAACCTTATCAATGATTCCGTAAGCCATGGCTTCCTCAGCGGACATGAAGAAGTTCCGGTCAGTGTCAACTTCGATCTTCTCAATCGTCTGGCCGGTGTGATGAACCAGGAGGTCGTTAAGGTGTTTTTTTGTTCTTGTGAATTCTTCGGTCATAATAACAATATCGGATATCTGTCCCTGGGTTCCGGCCAGTGGCTGGTGGATCATGACACGACTGTTGGGAAGTGCCGCTCTCTTGCCGTTAGTACCGGCGGCCAGAAGGAAGGCACCCATTGAGGCCGCAATACCCATGCAGGTAGTGGCGATGGGCGGTTTAATGAACTGCATTGTGTCATAGATGGCCATGCCCGAGGTTATCGATCCTCCCGGAGAATTGATATAAATGTAAATGTCCTTGTCAGGATCTTCTGCTTCAAGGAACAGCAACTGGGCAATGACGAGGTTGGCGATATTGTCATCTATCGGAGAACCGATAAAAATGATTCTGTCTTTGAGAAGCCGAGAAAAAATATCGTAGGCCCGTTCTCCGCGCCCGGTCTGCTCGACCACCATTGGTACCAGGTGGTTGGCTCTGATTGTGTCGTCCATTACATCCTTCATTCCGTGTAAGTCCTTTATTCTATTTTTTGACCTCAACTACCTTAGCTTTTCCGATAAGGAAGTCCAGGACTTTTTCTTCCAGGATCGACTCGCCCAGATTGGCGATCCGGCCCGATTGCTGCAAAGCTTGCTTGGCCTGCTCAGTAGATATCTTATAGTTGTCAGCAAACTTCTTAATCAGATTCTCGGTATCCTCGGGCAAAACTTTGAGGTTTTCCAGTTCGGCCAGTTTGTGAAAGATCATTCCCCAGCGGAAAGTGTTTTCGCCAATTGGCCGGTATTGAGTACGTACCGAAGCTTCATCGATCTCTTTGTTTTCTTTTTTGTGATCTTCGACAATACTATCAAGGTACTCTTCGACTGATGCTTTCGGAACCGGCAGGTCGTTTTTCTCGCACATCTGGCCAATTATCATATTTTTCTGCTGCCGTCTGACCTGATCTTCTTTGTAATGTTTAATGTCCTCGCGGACCTTTATTTTCAGCTCCAGGGCGGTTTTTGCCATTCCCGTGCGCTCCGCAAAGGCATCGTCCAGTTCCGGCACGATTCGCTCGTTAACTTCCTTGAGCGTACAGTCGTATTTGATTTGAGCTCCGGCGAATTTCTCATCGGTGTAGTCTTCAGGATAATTGATTTCAATCTCTTTGCTGTCACCCGCGCTCATACCGGGAATCGAGTCGCGGAACTCTTTCATCGTCATCTGATTGCCCAGGTCGATCACGGAGTTGGGGAACTCACTGTCCGGTAAGACCAGTTTTGAGTCCAGCAATTTGGTGAGATCGACTATGACGGTATCCCCGTCAGCGACCGGGCGTTCAACTTTGCGAAGTTCCGAGTGCTGGCGAAGCAGAACCTTGACCTGCTCTTCAACTTCATCGTCGGTTGCTTCCGTATCGAGAGTGTGAATCTCAAGGCCGTCGGTTTCAATTTTGTCAATCTGAGGGAAAACCTCAACTTTTACAGTATAGCTAAGGACGCCGTCGTCGGCTAATTCGGCTGAGGTCAGGGTCGGGTAAGAGGCCACGGCCAATTCTTTTTCGCGCACGACCTGGGCATAGCTGTTTTTTATGAGTTCATCAATGACATCACTTTTAACCTGTTCACCATAATTGGACAAGATAATTTTCTTCGGGACTTTACCTTTCCTGAAGCCTTTAATCTGGGCTTCTTTGCGGGCTTCGGTTATTTTGTTTTCAAATAACTCGTTGTACTTTTCAGCCGCGATTTCAATTGACACTTCACGGTTAATCCGATCAACTTCGTTAACTTCAACCTTTTTCAGATTCATCAGCTTATCCAAGTCTTTTTTATATAGTTTTCATCAAACAGGTTCCAAAATGCGAAAGGGGGGACTCGAACCCCCACTCCGGTTGAGGAACTGGATCCTAAATCCAGCGCGTCTACCAATTCCGCCACTCTCGCAATATAGCCCAATAAACTACGATTATTGATAAGAAATTGCAATGGTCATTTTTGGGGTATGTGGCCAATATAAGTCTGTTTGAGGCTTAATCCAGCCGGACTCCTATTGGTGGTGGAGAACAATGGCCCTGATGTGGTAGGGCTTATCTCAGCAAATTTACAACCACCGTGAATTGTCACCGGTTACAGCAGAATACGGGAATATGTTCCAGGAACGGAGCTTGATCAGTCCGTCAAATATATTGCTTTATAAGAGCCCAATACCCTATCATATCCACACTATGGGATATGAAACATTTATAGCTAAACGGTATCTGCGCTCGGGTCGCTTTTTCATCTCGATATCGACC
>JAUXBO010000182.1 GCA_030619345.1 Candidatus Zixiibacteriota bacterium
ACGCTGGAAGGCGGTTCTAAGATCATGCTCCGGTTGAGGATAAAGACGACCACGGGAGTTTTCCGCCAGAGCGGCATAACCGGCCAGCATCTGCCGTTCGCGCTCTTCGATCTCCTGTCGACTCAGATGCTTCATAGTTCATTATAACCAATTGAAAGGCCGTGCGAAAGTCCCAGAACCGGATGATGGCTGGCTGCATAAGTAATATTGTAGCTGCTAAAGGAGAGCTTAAGCCCGCCGCCATACGACGAGGGATTACTGGAGAAGTCCCAGAAGATTGTCCCGGTTCGGTTCAGACTAAATAATTGCGTGAATCGATATCGCGGCGGATACCCTTTCTGAAAATCCTGTCGCAGCCATAAACGACTCTCATCGGTAGTAACGATGCCAATGTAAACAGAGGCCTTACGCTCAGTTGGGATTGAAGCGTTGTGGAATTTGGGGCGAGAGAGGTCGTCGGCAACAAGTGTAATCGAGATTCTCTGAGTCTGCCATGAGGCAGCGACACCCCAGGTGGCCGCACTCAGAGAGGAATAGTGTTCGCCAAAACTTTGTTTGGACAGAGACATATTCAGGCCAATCTGAAATCGGCGAAGCCTGTGCCCGACCCCAACCTGAAGAACTTGCTCGGCGTAATAATCCGGATTGCCCAATTGTGAAAGGCCAAGAACAACCGCATGCTGTCCCAGCCAGGTCCCCGCCGTGAGAAAGCGGGTATCAAAATCAGAGAGTTCATACTGCCGGAAATAGCCACTGTTCATCCAGAATTGCCGGTCAGTCTCGAGAGAGTCATCGCGGGTTTGGTTCCGTTGGATGCCGGTCGACTGCAGTGGTCCTTCGGTTAGACCGAGCTGATTCAGAGAGGCCGGTTCAAAAGCGGACGTGGAAATTACGATACATCCCCAGACAACTATGATAATCGAAAGTCGTAGTCTCATCTCGCCACCACCAGCGATACTTTTTCCGATCCCAATCCATCTTGCTCGAAATACAAAATATAGATTCCAATCGGTAACCGCTTGCCCACATCAGAGCGACCATCCCAGATCACCTCGCGCTGTATCGCTATTCCCTCTTGAACGAAATTGCGAACTACTCGACCCTGACGATCATAGATTTTCAGGGTGTAGTCCGCGTTGGGTAGAGGATCGAGGCTGATAACGATCTGATCTTCAAAACCATCGCCATCCGGCGAAAACGGATTCGGCGTGACATCAATCGAAGCTACTCTGTTTGATTCCTCCCTGACGGTCAGGTTTGGCTCGCCCGGCGTTCCTCCCTGCAACTGTGAGTATCCCCATCCCCCCGGCCAGATAGAATTTTCATCACGGCTGATGGTCACGTTGCGGTCGAAGACCGAATCATACAACACCCGGTCGGCCTCAATCTCAAACAATCCCGTGAGAATTACCGTATCAATGCTATTCTTCAGCATTACCCAGTTTAACGGTTGAATGAGTGTAAGCGGCCGGTTGTTGAACCTGAGAAACTCAGTGGTGTCCTCGGCGGCCACAACATATTCGCCCGGTTCAACCAGTAATTGCGACTCGGATAAAACAACTTGTCTGTCGGGATCACCAAGTGACCAGCCGTTTAGGTCAAGTGGAAGCCCGGATCGATTGAGAAGCTCCACCCATTCACTGGTTTGGCCATCGGATGGATTGGGGAGCATCTCATTGAGGATGAAACCCGGAAAACCGTCTCCGCTTCCAACAAATTCAATCCGGTTATTGCGAGTGCGGTCGTCAGCCGTGAGCGAAACTACTAAGTCCAAATACTCACCGGTAGCATCGTAAGTGAGTTCCACCGTATGGCGTTCACCGGGAACAAATTCCTCCAGCGCCCTGAAGGCTATGGTGTCACCGTCAAGATGATAAAGGAACAGGGCGGAGTACTGCAATAATGCGCTGCTTCGGCTGATGAGATCAACACTCACCACCGAGCGTCCGGATGCTGCCGACACTTTAACACTGTCTATGGCCAGATCTCTTGGAAGGAACGTCAGCGAGTTCAAAAAGCCGGGGGTGGAACCGGAGTAGTCGGCTGATTGCGAGATGGAATCTGCGTCAGAGGATATTCGTTCCCATGAGGTTCCATCGCGGCCAGAAGTTACCCATTGAAACATAGATAGTGTGTCGTCGTTAGAGTCTACGAGGTGGACAACCCCCGATGAGTTTATCAGGGTGATAGGTAGTTCAATTGGGGTCAACAGCGCCTGCTCCGCCGGACTATCCCCCCAGAAACCAGTGCTGTCCCCCCAAATGGTCTCGAATCCGGGCGTTGTTATACCGGAGATCAATCGGCGACAAATAATCTGGTAATCATCCGGCGGCAGCAATGAATCGGGCAATGCAATTCTGATTCCATCAACAATGATCGCCATACCTGACAAAGACTGCGGCATGTCCGATGAATTGTAAATTTCTATCCATTCCAGTGAAGTACTCCCGCCCGGCTCGTTAGCCAGCACTTCATTGATTGTGACCGCCGTTGCGTTCGGCGACAAAACGCACAAGATGCAAATAATAGCCACGCTGATTGAATGCCACGTATTCACTGGATCAACCTCGCCACATGCAGGGAAACTGTAGTAAGATGATGACTTAACGACGAACGGCTATAACGATGGGCAATCTTCAGCCCAACCATGACTTGATCAGCGAGATATTGGTCGCTGGAGAAGAACCCATAAAAATAGTCGAGCTGGTTTCTGTCCGGACTTATCTTCCCAAAATTAATCCAGATTTCATAGTTGGATTCAGAATGCGGACGGTAACGGCATCGTCCGAACATAGAGATCGACAAGTCACGCCGGTTGCCGTCGGAAAACCCGACATAACTTCGCCAGTCAAGAACATCATCGCTGTTTCCAATTTCAACGCGCATGCGGTTGGTGGAGAAACCGTTGCCGTCCGATGTCTGTTTGGTCTTGTGCAGAAAGTCGATTTTCATGGAGAGGGATGACGTGAAGTCTCTATGAACAGCTAACATATTTTGAACTAAGCTGCTGTCCCGGTTTATCGTTGCTGCCAAAAAACTGTTCTCCCATCGCAGTCCGTACAGCGGAGCCGTTGCTACATTTATCACCGAACCAAGTTGCCCGGAGCGTCGACTCCTCAAATTATATCCCAACTTTTCGAAGTTCACTACTCTGGCAAGCGATGATGACCGCGATCCGGTCGACAGATCGGTAAAGTTGTCACCATAATGCCAAAATTCTCCGCCGAGCCAGACCGGTCCGCTGTTGTAAGCAGTCTCAATGATTGCAGCCGAAGAACCAAACTCGCCCCCCTGAACGGCGCTTTCGAATGCAGCAAATCCCCGCGAGTGATGATATCTTCCGAACAAACTCCCCTTGTAATCATCGATAGCGCCTGAATTTCTGTCGGCCAGTTGGTTCCAGGACAGGTTCATTCCCGAGCTGATATTGCCTAATGTTGATTCCGTTCCAGCCGCATAGATCGTATGCTTGAACTCACGGTCACGATTGATCGACCAGAGCGTACGCCACTTAATAGAACCAAATCGTCCGCCTCCTGAAACTCCGTTGAGCCCGCCATAGTCGGGGTAACCAAACGACTCAGCATCCAATTCATCCGAGTAATCGAGGATTTTCCCACGGTAGCCGACCAATAGGCCACTGGCGTATCTCTCGGTGAAATTCCCTATGATAACTCGATCGATTTTCGCGTCGCCTGGATGCCAGGTAAGATACCGGCGTGAGAAGCGTTCCCGACCACTTAGTTCTTTTTTGAGGGACAGACCGATCATGATCTCCTGAGCATACTCCGATTGGACGGATAAACGATAGCGGGATCGTCGTTGCTCCGTTAGTTCGCTGCTGAAACGATAGTTGAGACTGGTGCGAAACGTTGGATTGATCAACACTTCTGACTCTAACTTCGAGAAAGGCTGATACAAAACTGAGTTAGCTACTGAATCGATTATGTAGTCGGCGCGCGAAAGATTGTCGATTAGATACTGCCGGTCAAGGATGATACCGGACTCCAGAAATTCAACCAGTGAACTGTATTGCGATTGATCTATCTCCCCGCGTGACAGGGCCTCTATCAGTTCATCTTCTAATGAGCCAGTTCCAAGTGAGTGCGGTTCCGCTGCGGCTTGCCCCCACAGAATGATAAGTGCCGTAACTAAGACAGCCAGTTTTTGCAATCTTATCTCAAGTCGTATTTACTTATTTTTCGGTAGAGCGTTCGTTCACTAATCCCCAATCTGCGGGCAGCTTCCTTGCGATTGCCATCGGTCTCAGCCAACGCTTTTTGAATGAGAGCTTGCTCCATTTCTTCCATAGTAGCGTTGCTCGTCTCAAAAGCAGACCGAACTCCCGATAGATCGGACCCCACCGCTTCGCCGGGAAGATGCGAAGTAATCAAATCGCGCAATAATCTCACCTCACTGCCCAACTGGAGAATCGCACGATAAATTAATTCCTGCCCCGCCTCCTCAGTTGTTTTGCCGGTTGCAACCGGAAGATGGGTGGCGGTTGCTTGCTGCACCTCGTAGAACCGCCTAACATCCTCGACCTCAATTAACCCCTGTGGCTTGAGAGCCTTCATCCGGTCGGCAAAGTTTTTCAACTGCCTGATGTTGCCGGGCCAGTCATACT
Organism: Candidatus Zixiibacteriota bacterium; assembly: GCA_030619345.1. Taxonomy (GTDB): domain Bacteria; phylum Zixibacteria; class MSB-5A5; order GN15; family FEB-12; genus JARGFS01. Next base: position 4,628 of record JAUXBO010000182.1, read on the forward strand.
GCAACAACAACTCCATAGTTTTGTCAGAGTAATCCAGGCGCAGGTTTCTTCCCCAGAAATGCCTGAGCAACGGTTGAATATCTTCTTTGCGATCAAGTAGTGGGGGAAGAATCACTTTGACAACGCCTATCCTGAAGTACAAGTCTTCACGAAACTCCCGATCAGCGATAGCCTCAACCAGATCACGATTGGTTGCTGCAATCGTACGAACATTGGTATACCTGGCTTCGGAAGACCCGACCGGGTAATAAGTCCCATCTTCCAAAACACGCAGTAGTTTCACCTGCATCTCGGGACTGGTCTCCCCGATCTCATCGAGAAAGATGCTGCCCCGATTGGCCTTGTGAAACAATCCTTCACGCCTGGAGACCGATCCGGTAAAAGCACCCTTTTCATGGCCGAACAACTCCGATTCCAGAATACCCTGGGCAATAGCGCCGCAGTTCACGGCGACAAACGGTTCTTCGCTCCGAGATGAGTACTCGTGGATTGCATGCGCAACCAGTTCCTTTCCTGTCCCCGATGCTCCAACGATCAGCACCGGAACATCGGTAACGGCAATTCGCTCAATCGTCTCCGCCACCAGTTTCATTTGAGGCGATCGGCCCACGATGCGGTATTTGCGAAGCAGGTCCTTGGCATGAAGAATTCTTTCGACTTTCTCCAGCAGCGCTTCACCGGACAGATCAAGCGGTATAAATCCATCCAGAAACTCATCAAGCGTCTGATCAGCAGGATTACCGGAAACCAATTTCCAGATTTCGGTCAGGCCGTTGTATCGTCGAATCCTTGTCGCCACCGCCCGCCTGAGATCGTGGTGACCTTCGTCGACCAGAACCAGATCAATATCCTGTTCCCTGACAATCTGATACAGATGCGATATTTCAGTCACCACCTGCCCGATCTCCGCTAAATCGACAGTCCGGTGGCGGTGTAGTTCCGG
>JAUXBO010000029.1 GCA_030619345.1 Candidatus Zixiibacteriota bacterium
AAAGATTTTGATGATTATACCTACGCCCATTCCACCAATGTCTGCATTTATTCACTGACCCTCGGGGTTCGTCTCGGACTGGATCGCGCCCGCCTGTCGCAGTTGGGATTCACTGCTCTATTTCACGATATTGGGAAAGTCAAACTGCCGACCGACCTGATCCGCAAACCGGATGCTTACGATGAGAACGACTGGATACAGATGCAAAGTCATCCACTTCTGGGGGCCAAAACCGTACTGCGCAATCTCAAGTTTGACGTCCATTCCGCAAGAGCCGCTCGCGGTGCCTTTGAACACCACATTAATTCAGACTTTACCGGTTATCCGCATCTCAAACACGAAAAGCGTCCAACCAACCTCTTTTCACAAATAATTTCTATCGTAGATTCGTTTGATGCCCTGACTTCGGGTCGAGTTTATCTCAAAGAGTCTATCTCGCCTGACAAAGTCCTCAAGAAAATGCAACATCAGATGAAGTCCAAATTCGACGCCTTCTTACTCCGTATTTTCACCGATGTGATTGGAATATATCCATCTGGTTCACTGGTCCTGCTGACTACTGACGAAGTCGCTTTGGTACTTACCAACAGTGATATCGATAAGTCCCGACCATATGTTAAGATCATTGGTAATGCCGATGGAATCCTCGATACTCCTGAGTGGGTTGATTTGGCGGCCGAATTCCAGGCACATAGAAAGATTGTTCGCCTGATAGAACCGGAGAGGTACGGAATGAGAATTGAGGACTTTATCCTCGACGACTAAAAACTAAGACTGATCTTTGTAAGAACGGTTCCATCTTCGGTCCTGTCCAATTCCAGCGACAGTCCTCGATCTTCTTTGCTGGGAAACCCGGACAAGTGAGCATCGACATAGGCATCAAACATAGCAACAAACGTGACGATCACGGCAAACCAGGTGTATTTGTTCCGCTCGTCACGTCGATCATTGAACAGGCCGTACAGTTCGTTGCGCTGTGACAATATTGAAGATTGATCGTATTGCTCCCGGAAGTCGGCAGCTTGTTTTTTGTAGTGAATTGCAGCACCAATGAACCAGGCATCCAGTCCGGCATAAATAAATGCCCGCTTGTAACTGCCGTTACTTGCCTGCCCCCAACCGGGAACAATCATAGATTTGAACAGAGCGAGAGTTGGATTCTGGGACAGCATCTTCTCCAGATTGCTAGTATCGGCGACCGAGATGTACTTATCAAGCGCACCGCTGGGAGCGAACACCGTGGTATCATAAATTGGGGCGCTATCTTCTACTTCCAGTGAATCTTCAACCGGCAGCTCCTGCGAGTATAGTTGCGCGACCGGAAGAACCGATAAGAGAAAAAAAATGAATCTAATTTTAGCCAAGGAACTCTACCTTTTTCTGACCAATCGTGAGTTCAATGACGTTAACGGGCAGATCGATAATCTCACCGTCGAGATAGATTTTCTTACCTTTAACAGGTTGCAAGATTACTGACTTACCGCGAAACAGTCGGACTTTCCCGCCATAGATATATTTTCCTTTGTTGGCATCTTTGAAATAGGAGCCAAGGTCCTGCGCCGATTGGTCAAGATCAAAAATCACCTCGGCCATGCCATCATTCTCATTGGCGACATTGTTTAGTGGTAATCCGATAACATGGGAGAGCGATGCAATTATCAGCATGGAGGGGGCTACTTCAAACCGGAAAGAATCAATTTTGATAACCATATCCGATTTAGGGTACTTTTCCATAGCCGCTCCAGCCAGACGAGACCATCCGACCCCAAACCGGGGACGCTTGGCTTCCTTCAGCTCCGAATGCATGATTACCGGCAGACCGAACGCCACCGCTGCCAGAAACAGTTGATTGCCGATTTCACCTACATCGACCTGACGCGTCTTAGTGGACAGAATTCTTGCCACCGCCTTTTCACGAAAACTCTCTCCAAATAATGAGCGGGCAATATTGTTATCAGCGCCCATCGGGAGAATCCCGACCGGTAGCTTGGCCTTCTCGGCTGCTCTGGCTACCAGGTTGACGGTGCCGTCACCGCCGCAGGCAATCAGCGCCGTTACTTTTCCACGCCGACTAACTGCCGGTGTGTAGAATTTATGACTTTTTCTTATGCCAGCCGCTATTTCGGCCAGTCGGGCCAGTTCAATCCCGCTATTGGGTTCTACGACCGTATAGTTGTGGCCGCGCCTTTTGATGGCTTGCGTACATTTTTCTATTAGTGAAGGATCGTATGACGCGGCGCTTTTGTTTGTCAGCAGGCAGAAATGCGATCTTTTGACGGCTCTTTTGGATTTGGGTTTCATCAGGCGAATATAGCATAAGAGACCGCTTTCGGGAAACAGTTTGTTCAAATTGCATGCAAAGCATGGTTTATTCCTTCGGACAGCATCCGAATCTCTGCTGGACAGGGTCGCCCACGGCTTGCCGTGGGAGCCGGAAGTGTTTGCTGCTGTTTCACAAGTACCCACCGCAAGCGATGGGCGACCGAAACTGAACGGCAGGGAGTAGTTCAAAGTACCCCTTCGTCAGGCTCAGGGCAGGCCTGTGGTTTCGACATCCAGATATCATAGAAGAGTTCTATATGTATCCCAGATTCCCCGGGAATTTATTCTTGGACCTGCTTCATGGTCGAACTATTTTGTAATCATGCTTTCGGCCCTATTAAAACTGGCCCGACCCGGCCAATGGCTAAAGAACGGTGTTGTTCTGGCTGCCTTGATATTTGCCGGGCAGGCGGCGGACTTGACTCAGCTTGAGACCGCCCTCCTGGCCACGCTGATTTTTTGTCTCCTGTCATCTTCGGTTTATATTCTCAATGACTTGGTCGACAGAGAGCGCGACAAAAAACACCCGGTGAAACGCAACCGGCCAATCGCTTCCGGTCAAATCTCCCCGAGCACAGCCATAGTGACTCTTACCCTGCTGGCAGCGGCCTCGCTTGCCGCCGGATGGATGATAAATCGAGAGTTCTTTCTTGTAGCTCTCGCCTTTCTTGTCCTCAACGCCCTTTATAGCATCTGGCTTAAACATGGTGTGATTATTGATGTTATGAGCATTTCATTCAGCTTTGTTCTGCGCGCTTACGCTGGAGCGGTGGCAATTAACGTCCCGGCCTCGAAATGGCTTCTGCTCAATACATTATTCCTGGCTCTGTTTTTGGCCCTTGGTAAAAGGCGCCACGAGTTGCTTCTGCTGGAAGATAATGCGACCGACCACAGAAAAATCCTTGACCGTTATTCTCCGTATCTGCTGGACCAGATGATCGGAGTCGTGACCGCTTCGGTGGTGGTAATGTATATGCTGTACACGCTGTCTACCGAAGTATCAGAGAAACTGGATACGGAAAATCTGTTTGTGACTATCCCTTTTGTTGTTTACGGAATTTTTAGATACCTGTACCTAATTCACAAGGAAGAAAAAGGCGGTTCACCGACCCGGCTCCTGATAAGCGATACCCCGATTCTGATCGATGTAATCCTTTGGATCATGTCCGTCTTTGCCGTACTTTATGTATTCTAATATGAAAAAATCTTTTGCACAAAAATTGATAGCACCCCTCGCATTAACTTTTTTGGTCACTTGCTCTGAGTCACCGCAGATAGATATATCGCTGCAATCGACACCGAATACCCCTTTGCTGCAGTGCACAGCCGCAGAGCGATTGCCGGAACAGATCGACCTGATTGGAGCTGCACGAGTCGACGAACCACGAACCATCTTACCCGATTCGGCCGCCGCTTCTCTCGGAGAGTCGGCTAATCTCTACCGCTATTACCATTTTGTCGGTATGGCTGCCACGAAATATGCGATGGCAAACGACACGATTGAATTGGAACTAGCCCAGTTTGAAACCGATGTTGATGCGTTCGGGTTTACAGCCTCGTTACGTCCCAATGGTGCCGAATCTCAGGGCGTTGGAGCGGCCTCTTTCATAGTTGGGAAGACGTTTTATAGCTCGGTCGGCGATTTTGTTCTGACCGCATCGGCCTTGACTTCTTCCGATAGCAGTCTGGAAAGAACCGCAAGACTGGCAAGGGAGATTGGCGGCATGATTGTGGCGAAACCGGTTCCGGCCTGGTTTATGTTTTTCCCCTCTCGCGATCAGGTCATGGCATCTGCTCGATATTATACTTACGATTACCTCGGCGTGTATGGACTAAATGAGGTTTACACAATCGACTATATCGCCGGGCAGGATACCGCAACGTTTTTCCTGGTGCCGGATACGAGCGGACAGAAATTCCTGCGACTGCAAATTCTGGCTGAATCGACCGGGCGTGTGATCAGCAGCCCCAAGCGAATGTCCTACGATCCCAATTTAGGCATTGCCTTTGAGCATCCCGATATGGGCATTATTGTTTTCGGTGTGAAGCAGAAGAAGATTCTCGGAGTCATCGGCTATGACCCGCGTCAGATTGAATCACTGGCCAAAGGCTGGATCGACGGGTTTAAGTAGGGTTATCAGGATTAATCCTTAAAAAGATCGTCGAAACTTTTTTTTGCGTCCTGTTTCGGTTTCTGACTCGAAACACCCCCGGCCACTTTCATAACGTCCCGCTTTTGGAATAGATCACAGAAATTTGACTTTTCTTTATTCTTCTGAGGATGTTCAATGTTTTCACGGCAATGAAACCGACGGGTCGGGTCAAAATAGCGGCAGCCTCGGCAACACCTGAGATCAGCCATGCATTCGGTACAGGTGTCGTTTCGCAGTACTTTGTCGACAATCCCGGTCGGTTTGCCGCAACTCCAGCATAGAAGTCCGTCGTTAGCCATATCTCCTCCAATTACAGAATCTAACCTACTACCTGCTTATTCTAATATATCGGGCGGGATAATTCAAGGACGGATATGCCCCTTCTTTTACTCGGTCAGATTTTGATTAGTAGGTCGGGTTCCGGCGTTCGCCTGCGAACCCGAAACCCGACACTGGATTCATACACACAGCCGATTGTCGGGTTTCAATCCGCCGCAGCCGGATCGGAACCCGACCTACCGTACAGCAGAGCCCCAGCGCAGGCGGACAACTGCCGGTAGTTGAAATCCAAGCCCTCATCCGATAGCCGCTTGACCAGACGTTCTCCGCACAAATAGAACTCATCGGGGTCCCAGAGGTTGTCATATTCGTTGCGAGCGGTTGCAAAAGACTCTTCGGTTTCAAAGCCTACATCGGCAATTATGATCTTGCCGTTTTCTGTCAGGTTGTCACTCACGACTTTTTTGAGAAAAGATATCTTCTGCTCATCGCTCAAATGGTGTATCCAGTAGCTTGAAATCAGGCGATCAAATCTGGAATTGCTGAACGCGCCGAGATGGTTTTTGGATACATCGACCAGATCAAATTTACCGGCTGGGATTCGCTCTTTTGCTTTTTGAATCATAGCTTCAGAGAAGTCGACACCGTAAATCTCGCCATCTTGTTGAGCGAGCTTGGACGACAGAAGTCCGGTTCCTATCCCAACATCCAAAATCTTTATCCCGGTTGGCGGACCGACCACCTTCTCAACTTCGGCCAGCACTTTGTAGTAACCGATGAACGGAAATCTGTCAGTTTCTTCAGACATTGCGTCATCGTAGTACGCGGCCCATTTGTCAAATTCGGAGGATTTCATTCTTGTACAAGAATACACTCGATGGGATGTTCAAATCAAGCTCGAATTGTTGATTCAATAATACAAAATATAACGCTGGTTCGTTGCCTCGCATCTCGCATTGTGTTATATATACAGGATGGAAGATAAACGACGGGAGGCATCAATCAAGCTTACTGCCGAAGTCAGTTGCGCCGGTTGAGCGTCTAAACTCTCGCCAGCGGTGCTGGCTGAAGCATTAAAAAACCTGCCGGTCTCAACAGACCCGAACCTGCTGGTCGGGTTCAATAAAGCCGACGATGCCGGTGTTTATAAGATTAGCGATAACATCGCTCTGGTGCAAACGGTGGATTTTTTTCCGCCCATCGTCGATGATCCGTATTATTTTGGCCAGATTGCGGCGGCCAATGCGCTCAGCGATGTCTACGCGATGGGTGGTCGTCCCCTGACGGCGCTGAATATCGTCGGTTTCCCGGTCAGCAAAATGCCGCCTTCGATTCTCAACGATGTCCTCAGGGGCGGATGCGAGAAGATTGAGGAGGCCGGCGCGGTAATTGTCGGCGGTCACTCTATCGATGACAAAGAACTCAAGTACGGTGTCTCGGTTACCGGTCTGATCGACCCGACCAAAATATTCAGCAACGATGGTGCGAAAGTCGGCGACGTACTCTTCCTCACCAAACCTATAGGGACCGGTGTTATCACCACCGGCATCAAACAAAATGTGGTTGATGAGGAATTGATTGAACTCGTAACGCTCCAGATGTCCGAGTTGAACCGCACCGCAGCCGAGATCATGATTCAGTTTGATGCTCACGCCGCCACCGATATTACCGGATTCGGCCTTGCGGGACACGCGTATGAAATAGCGTCTGCTTCAGACGTGTCGATTGAGTTCAGAGCCGACAGCATTCCCTTGCTCCCGAAAGCGCTGGAACTGGCCGAAGCGGGAATGATACCGGCTGGTGGCAACGCCAACCGGAGTTATTTGTCGGACAAGATTGAGATATCCGCCACAATTGATGACAATATCGTTCATCTGGTTTTCGATCCACAGACCTCGGGAGGTCTGTTGATAGCTATCGATCCTGCCCGGGCGGACGAATTCGAATCTGAATTGATGCAAAAAATTCCGGCTGGGGCACGAATCGGACAGGTTGTCAAAAAAGGTGCCACGGCTTTGGTCTTAAACTGACGGGGAGAGATGAGACTTAGCAATACAAATCGAAAACGTTTGTATTATGCCGCCACGATTGCTCTTGTAATTGGTGGTATTCTGTTCTGGGTCTCGGACCTCACCAGTGATCCACCCATGTATTACTCCGGACTGGGGCAGTCGTTATCGACCGACCCCGCCCAATATATCCATCACGCGCGAAACAAAGCGCTTTTCGATGAGTTTGACCCGTTTGATTATCCACGCTGGACGGTCTATCAACATTCGGTGATATCACTGGTTGGCTATCTCTGGTTTGAAGTGGCTGGAGTTTCCACGCAGCAGGCGGCAGTAGTCGGTATTCTAGTCTCTTTTGTGTCGCTAATGTTTCTGCTGATGGCGGTATATCGGTACCACTCCGGATGGGTGGGCACGCTGATAGCGTTCTGCTTCATCACCAATGTGACCCTTCTCACTTATGGACGCTTAACATATCTGGAGAACGGTCTGCTGCTGATCGCGTCTATTATGTTCTGGGTCTATTCATGGTGGGGTGACAAACTCTGGGGCGTATTGCTGGCCGGAGCACTGGCCGCCGCTGCCATGCTGACGGGAAAACTATTTGGGGCGCTGCTGCTGCCGACTTTAATCCTGACAATAATTTTCTCTTCGGAAAGTCGACGGCTGGTCAAAGCGGGTGCCGCAACAGCTTCGTTTGTGATCACAGCATTGGCGTTAGTGCTGATCCTCTATGGAACCGACCTTGCGGCAGCGTTTACTTATATAACAGAACAATCATATGGCCTGCGTGGATACCCGGCCGGGCTTTCATCGCCACTAAGTTTTGTGGAACATCTGATTTCGTACGGATTCAAAAATCGTTTATTCTATCTTGATCCTGATATTCTTATGTTTATCGTCGCCTCGATGATGATGGTGGCCATCATGCGCATTAGTGGTGTGCGTTTCCACAGTTTTTCTCGGATAACTCGACTGGCTTTGCTGTGGACACTGATATCTTTTGTGGGGCTGATGCCGCTTAATTATTCTCCGGTAAGGTACTCTGTGATTTTGCTCCCCTCAGTGATTGTTGCTTTTTTCGCTCTTTGCGATCAATGGCGTATGACAAAACTGAAAAATGAAATCAAAATTAACTGGAAGGTTCTCGCCTTTGTCACTCCGGCCTTCTGGCTGCTCGGTTATCATCTGATTGCCAATGCCTTCTATTTCAACGTCTTCCCCTCCCCGACCGCAACTATTGTGTGGAGTACGCTTCCGTTTGCAGTAGCGGCAGCGTTCGGCTTGATACGCCTGATTGTGATAAAACCACAATTGTTCTCTCGCCGCAATATGGTCGTGACGCTGGTCCTGATTCTTGTGATATCGGCAACGGCCAATGGATTTCGAATTCGCCGACTGCACTATCTTGATCACAATTTTAATCTTATCGAGGCCAACCAGGACATCGCCCAGATACTGGATGATGATGCTGTTGTCTCCGGCCCCTACGGTCCAGCTTTGACCATGGATAACGATGTAAAGTCGTTCATTCATTTGTTTGGAGTGGCCGATGTTGACTTGACCCTTTTTGACCGTTACCCGATAACCCATCTGGCCGTTGATTCATCGAACTGGGCCCTGGCCGTCCAAGACTACCCGGCCTTGCAGGAACTTAAGCCGGTTACTTCGTATTGGATTCGTGACTACCAGATTACTTTGTATAATGTCAGCAAAGTCTTTTCAAATGGCGCGGCCAATCAATACAGCGAATCTGCATACGAGCGCGCACTGACCGCGTTTTATCTTCAGAAGCCAGACAGCGCCATGTCAGAAATTCAGAGTTTCCTGGCCGAGAACCCGCAGTCAAAATCAGCGACCATACTCCTGGTCGATTTGCTCTCAGCAAAGCAACAGTTCACCAAAGTCCAGAACATACTTTCTTCGCTGGCCAATCGTCACCCGACCGATTTTTTTATTCAGATGCAAGCCGGACGGTTGTATCAGATTCTGGCCTTTTTGAAAAAGGACCAAAGTCTACTGTCGTTATCGCGTTTCTATTATGAACGCGGGATCGCGGTCAATCGCTTCAGAGCAGGGTATGCTTCGATGATGTTCGCGCAGACAGCTCAGCAGCTAAACGGTACTCCTCCAGAAACTCCTTAGCCTGTTTATCGGGCAAAGTTCTCTTCTACAAAGGACCAGTTGACAAGCCTCCAGAAGCCTTTTATGTATTCCGGTCGGGCGTTGCGATAGTCAATGTAATAAGCATGCTCCCAGACATCGCAAGTCAAAAGGGGAGTGCTGCCTTCGGTTAAAGGCGTACCTGCATTAGTGGTTGTTACAATCTTCAATTCTCCATCCGGTTTCTTGATCAGCCACGCCCAGCCTGATCCGAATTGTCCGGCCGCAGCCGAGGAGAATTCAGCTTGAAACTCACCGAATGAGCGGAATGTTGTGTTGATAGCATTTCCCAGCGCACCTGCTGGCTCGCCCCCGCCATCGGGTGACAAGCAGTTCCAATAAAAGGTGTGATTGAATACCTGGGCGGCGTTGTTGAACAGCCCACCCGTGGACTTTTGAATAATATCCACTAAGGACATTGTTTCAAAGCCCGTTCCTTCTATTAACTTATTCAGATTATTGATATAAGCCTGATGATGTTTACCGTAATGGAAATCGAACGTCTCTTTTGAAATCACAGGTGACAACGCATCAGGAGCATACTGCAACTCGGGTAATTCATGTCTCATTTTTCCCTCCACCATTACCAGTCAACTTGATCTTGCGGTTTACCTTCAAATACTATGAAAGTGGCGGTGGGCTGTCAATCTACAAATACTATATAAAGTCGCGCTGGAAGCCGGGGTTGGCCTCAGCGCCGAATGGCACGGCGTATGATTGCAGCGTAGCGTGCCGCCGATGCATTAGAAGTGAATCGTTCACTGGCAGACTGTAAACCTGACTGGCTCAGTCGCTCCCTCAGTCGCTTGTCTTGCAACAACCGTGCGATAGCATCGGCCAATTCGGCGGGATTGTCCGGTTCTACGAGCAGTCCGGTATCATCGTGATTGATAATATCCGGGATACCACCGGAATTGGCCCCTACTACAGAAGCACCACACAGCATTGCTTCTGACAAAGCCAACCCAAACCCCTCACCCACAGAATTGAGGACCAGAATCCCCGCTCGATTATACACCATTGCTAAGTCCACTTGTGAAACCGCCGAGAAAAGACTGATCTTTTCCGATAATCCCAACCGACCAATGAGGTCAGCAATCTGTTGCTTGAGCACTCCTTCACCGTAGATCTCCAGTCGAAACGATATCTGCTGTTCAGCCAGAAGCGCCATTGCCTTGATGAGCATATCGACCCGTTTCTGTTCGGTAAAGCGAGTGACCGATACGATTAGATCATCCTCGCGGACGATCTGATTGTTTTGGTAGAATAGAGATTCATCATGCGGCATCGGAAGTACTTCAAGAATCTTGCCCAAACCCGGATCGACCCGCAGAAGTTCATCGCGAAGATAACTCGAGACAAAGGTCCAACTCTGAAGCTGACGGCAAAATGATTTCAGATAACGGTAGGCCACCCCCGCATATTTGCCGATTAACCTGATATCAGTTCCGTGCGAAGACATTATGGTCGGCAGGCCGGTTTTTTTTGCCAGCGGTTTCATCACCAAACCAGCTGGAATCAACCAGTGTCCGGCGAGAAGTTCCACTTGCTCTTTCTTAATCACTTCCAGTGAGGCCGCCCTAAATCTATCCAGAAAACTCTTGAACTTGAAAATCCCGCTTACTGATCCCAATACCAGTTGATGCATTTGCCCGCGATAGGCTATATCCTGATCGCTTTCCTTGTCAGCATATCGGAAACGGTAAACCCTGACCCCGTCGATTTCCTCAAATTCTTTGGCGCCCGTATCGTGCGGCGCGATAACAATTGGGTCAACTCCGTATTGCGGGAGCTGTCGCATCAGCAGATGGAGGAAAACCCCGGCAAAGTCCCCTTCAAAACGAGGATAGTTATGAGTAACGGCCAGGATGCGGATTCTATCGTTCATTATAACAGTCTATACAATTCATCGGCTGACTGAAATACATTTTTTTTGCGATCGATACAACCTATATTCTATAAATATATGATGAATAAGAAACAACCGATAGCGCTCGACTTTGCGACCAACCTCGATTTCAGTCAGACTCTCACGAATCCGATCCTGGATATCGCCGCCCGTTTCTGGGAGGAAGAAAGATACCAGGCATTTCAGAAGTGCTATCGTTCGATGCGCGTGATCGATGATCTGGTGGATCACCGTCGTGAACAAAGCGAACCGCTGAGCGCTGACGAGCGGAAAGAACTACAAATCACTATTGAAATCTGGAATCAGGCCCTTGTAACCGGACGGCCTGTGGATGATTTTCAAGAGGAACTGTTGTCCACTATGAGGCAGTTCCAGATACCGTCCTGGCCCTGGTCCCGTCTCTGTCAGGCTATGATTTTCGATGTTCACCACGACTTTTTCCCATCGTTTTTGACCTTTATCCGTTATTCCGAAGGCGCGGCCATAGCGCCAGCCTCGATCTTTATGCACCTGTGTGGGGTGGTTCTCAATAACAATGAACACCGCCCGCCCACCTACAACATTCGTGAGGCCGCCCGACCGCTGGCTCTGTTTTCCTATCTGGTTCACATTATACGGGATTTTGAGAAAGACCAAAAAGCCGGACTTAACTACTTTGCCGCCGATCTTATGTCCCACCACCGGGTTTCGAGTGAACAGATGCGAGAAATAGCCGAGACCGGCCACCCGACAAGCGATTTTCGATCCCTGATAGGCCATTACCATCAATTAGCAGAGAAATACCGGCAAAAGGCCGAAACCAATATTGAGTACCTGATTCCCCATCTGCAACCAAGATACCAACTCAGTCTGGGGATGATTTATTCGCTGTATCTCCAGATTTTTGAGCGGATTGACCCAAAAAATGGCGGTTTCACAACAATTGACCTAAATCCGACCCCTGAAGAAGTTCAGCAGCATATCAGCGCCACTATATCTTCTTTTGCCGCACTAATTTAAAACTTTTCCGGGAAGATTCATGGTCCTATTCTGGTAACACAAATGAGACTCAGGCAGGTAAATTATGCCTTCCAGAAGGCCTCAATTGTATAAGAAACTATGGAGGATAGAAAAATGAAAACTGTTGTAATACTCATGGCCGCGTTGCTTTCGGCCTCAATCTCGGCCGGAGATATCTCGGTAACGGTCTATAATTCTGATCTGGGTGTGGTTACCGAGTCGCGAAAGCTGACTTTTGAGAAAGGTATCAACCAGGTTCAATTCACCGACGTACCCTCGCGGATAGATCCCAATTCGGTGAGATTCAAACTGGTCGGCCCGGATCAAATTAACATTTTGGAACAAAATTACGTCTATGATCTTGTCCATCCGAGCAAGATGTACCAGAAGTATCTGGACAAAGAGATCGAACTCTTTGACCAGGATGGCAAGTTATACACCGGAACTCTTCTGGCCAGTTCGCAGTCCGGAAGCGGCACCGTGACGCTCCAGGAAAAATCCGGACGTGTTAAGATAATACTCATGCAAAACATCTCCGAAGTCAGTTTTCCATCGCTCCCGGAGGGACTCATAACGCGCCCCACCCTTTTCTGGAAATATAGTTCTCAGGTCTCCGGGACCAGAGATTGTGAGGTCAGCTACCAAACCGCTGGAATCACCTGGTCGGCTGAGTATGTCGGTATACTGGATCAAGACGAGAAAAGCCTCGACCTGTCCGGGTGGGCCGCGATTAACAACAGCTCGGGCAAAAAATACGAAGACGCCGTTCTAAAACTGGTGGCCGGTGATATCAATCGGGCCCAGCAGCAGCGCGGCCGAGGTCCCATGAAAATGTATGCCGCTCAATCACCAATGGACGGTGGATTTCAGGAAAAAGAGTTCTTTGAGTACCATCTCTATACCCTGCCGCGGACGGCCACGTTAGCAGATCAGGAAATTAAACAGATTTCTCTTTTTGATCCGGCCACAACGTCTATATCAAAACGATTCATATACCGCCCCGATAGAAATGCAGATCAAGTCGAAGTTGGTCTGAGTTTTGTGAATTCCAATCAAGCCGGACTGGGCATGCCTTTACCGGCCGGTCGGGTAAGAATTTTCCAGAGCGACGATGACGGCTCACTAATTCTACTGGGTGAGGACAACATCTCACATACGCCGAGAGATGAAGAAGTTGATCTAAAAGTCGGCTATGCATTTGATATCAGCGCAGAACATAAGATTCTCAAACAGACTCGAGTTTCAGCCCAGATCGAGGACTACGACTACGAGGTTGAACTGCGCAACCACAAGAAAGAGGCCATTGTCGTGACTGTGGAAAAACTACTGTATGGAAGTTGGGAAATCACGGCTTCCAATTTTGAGCATCAGCGAAAGGATGCCAACACTGTCCGCTTTGAAATCCCGATATCCGCAGACGGAGTCGGCCTGCTTCAGTTTAAGGTCCGAGTTATGCATCCGTAGATGGATCATGGTTGACAAGATGAATTACGAAGCTTAGATTCGGTGAGTTAATTTAGATAGCAAACAGACCGAAGGGAGTTTTTATGAGATCGGTTGTGAATTACTTACTTCTGATGATACTTGCACTGTCATTTACGGCTATAAATACTGAGGCCAAGAAAAAGCCGAGGAAGTTGCCGGCCAGCGCTTATATCAAATCAGCCAAAATAGAAATCCTGTCCGGAGACAAAAAACGTTACGTGGTTGCAATCGCTATGCTGGACTCTTTGATTATGCACTATGGTCCTCATGCCGAAGGCCTGAACCTGATGGCGGCAACCTATATTGATTTCACCGACAAAACTCCCGATCCGTGGGGGAAAAAGCCGTTTGTCGAAAAGATAGTGGCATATTTTGATACGCTGAATATGTG
>JAUXBO010000291.1 GCA_030619345.1 Candidatus Zixiibacteriota bacterium
CCCCCTTATAAGGTATCAGGTACCATGTTAAAGTTACAAAATTTGTTTTTTTAGCCACAAGGTTTCAACATTAGAAATTATCGGCGGCTGCCACAAAATGTTTAGTCATTCACCTTTAACTATAATTCGAATGAACTAACTAAAAGAAAATCATATCCTCAAGTAAATCGACTAATAGTCGATAAACTGAGGGTAGGTTTGCTGCATCGTTTCAACAAGATTTACATTTTGACCGACTTCCAGCCTGGCCAGGGGTCAGGTATGCACTTGTAGAATAGGATAGCGGCAGTTGATTAAAAACATATTTGCCGGAATTCTGCTTCACACGTTACTGATTTTAACACTTTCGGTATCAGACGCAGATTCCGCTGACAATACAGATATAGTTGTTCTCTCGGCAGACCAATTGACCTCAACTTCGAGGGCGATCTCTGGCGCGAAGAAGATCATTTCAAGATCGCACGGCAATATTCTATTTCACGATTTCCTTATAGATAAGTCACCAGAAGATAGAAAATCTCAGATTGAATCAATTCGCAAACTGTCACCCCGGCTGATATTGAGCATAGGGACATCGGCCACAAGTGTGGCGCAAGAAAATTTCTCCGACATTCCGATTGTATTTGCCGCGGTCAAATATCCCGTGATTTCGGGCTTCGTAGAAAGCCTCTCTTCCCCCGGAAATAACATTACGGGTGCCTCTCTCAACATCCCGACGGATATTCAGTTTCGTTATTTTAAGACCATTATCCCAAATCTGGAAAAGATCGGGGTCTTGTATACTGACCAGACAGAATCGCTAATAGCTCCCGCGGCACAAGATGCCCGTAAGATAGGAGCGGAACTGGTTGCGATAAAAATAAGCGAAAACAAACAATTACCGGGAGCGCTGGATTCGCTGGCCAGAACTACGGATGGCCTTTGGTCGGTTGCCGATCCGCAACTATTTACGCCGCAGTCAACCCGATTCATCTTACTCAACACCTTGCGGAAAAATCTGCCCATGATGGGCTTCTCACGACATGTTGTTGAATCAGGAGCTCTCTTTGCGCTGGACTTTGACTATAAGGGCGTGGGACGACAGGCAGGAGCAATAGCTTCAAAAATTATCGACGGCCAAAAGCCGTCCGACATCCCGGTCTCGATGGTAGACTTACTCTGGTTCCACTATAATGAGAAGACGGCTAAACACCTTAAGATAGAAATACCCAGCGAGATGGTAGCCGTGGCCAAGGAGGTTTACAGATGAACCTCCGCAGAATACCAAATAACCTCTCGCTGCGCTGGAAATTTATTGTACCGATTTCGGTCCTCTTAGCCGTCTCAATAACGATTATCAGCAGCTTTCTTCTTGATCGCCAGGCAGACGGTTTCAGACATGAACTAGAAACGAGCGGTGAAACCAGAATACACATGCTTGCTCACAGCGCCGAAAGTGGTGTTATATTTGAAAATATCTATGAGTTGGAAGAAATCCTGCACACTCTGTCGCAATTTGAGGATGTACAATTCGCCAGTATTTCGTCGCTCGACCACAGAAAGCTGGCGAAGTTTGGTGAAGAACCGTCTGGTTTAGTCGCGACTCGTCGACTCCACAATAATGATAATAAAATGGAATTGCGTGATGACTTCTATGGGATAGATAACAATGACAAAGAATTCCTGGAATTCAATTTCCCGATCCAGACGCGCAAGGAAGAAATCGGTCGGGAAAACCTGGGGATTACGGCAGGCTTGGAAGGCGGACAGTACACGACTGAGATCGTTGGCCACCTTCGACTCATTCTGAAACTGGATAAAATGCAAGAGGAAATTTTCGATTCCAGAATTACGGCCACTTCAATTACGATCATTGTCGTGATTCTCACCATTCTCGGACTAGCCTGGTTTATCGGTGTTATCTCAAAACCGCTCAAAGCCCTGGTTGAAGTAACCGATCAGGTAAGCCGCGGCGATTTCAGTCAACGAGCCGATCTGGCACAGAAAGATGAAATTGGCCATTTGGCCACTACCTTCAATCGAATGGTAGATTCTCTCCAGCAATCTCGAGATGAAATAGAAGAGTACAACCGGAACCTGGAACTGAAGATTATCGAACGTACTCTTGAATTAGAGGAAATCCAACAACAGTTGGTTCAATCTGAAAAATTGAGCGCGATAGGACAATTGGCTGCCGGAGTGGCTCATGAACTGAATAACCCTCTTGGGGGCATACTCGGCTACTCCCAGTTTACCCTTGAAAAGCTCAAGAAGTTAAAAAATCGAGACGATGCCCCAAGCGACGTCGATAAATTCATTCGCTACCTGACTGACATTGAGACGCAGGCACGCCGCTGTAAGACAATTGTGCAAAATTTGCTTAGATTCTCCCGAAGTTCACGAACCATGGACTTTGAAGATGTCGATATCAATCAGATTGTCGAGGATACAAAAATTTTCGTTGAGCACCAACTTCATATGAATAATATCGAGTTGAAGGTGAATCTCTCCGAGGGACTTCCGATTATCAAGGGCAACGACGGTCAGCTTCAGCAGGTTCTCACAAACCTGATTATCAACGCCATGCATGCTTCACCGGCTGATTCCACTATTAATCTCTTTACCCGATATAGCCCCCCTCTGGGAGAATTTGCCGGCGCTATTGAGATTATTGTGGCCGATCAGGGAACCGGAATATCACCTGAAAATCTCAACAAGATATTTGAGCCGTTCTTCACCACTAAAATAGTGGGCAAAGGGACCGGTCTTGGCCTGTCGGTCAGTTACGGCATCATCAAGGATCACGGCGGAGAGGTAAAAGTAGACTCTGTTCTGGGCGAGGGATCGACTTTTGTGATCGTCTTACCAGTTCAGAAAGAGCCCACTGAGGCCGATAATCAGAGTAACGTGGAAATTGCTGACAGCCCGGATAAGCTATAGAAAGTATTAGGAATGGACA
>JAUXBO010000218.1 GCA_030619345.1 Candidatus Zixiibacteriota bacterium
CCCGTTCAGCGCAAACTTACTCATACAATAACTGCTCCATCCGGAGAATCCCTGCAGCGCGGCAATCGACAGAATATTTATGATTGATGATCCCCGACTCATCTTTGGCAGACATGCTCTGGTCAGCATAAACGGAGTGGTTACATTGACTGAAAAAGTGCGGTCCCATTCATCATCTGAGGTTTCTTGAATGTCTTTGACTTCGGCTATGCCGGCGTTATTAACCAAAACGTCAATTCTCGTCTGTTTGATTTCGTCGACTAATTTGTTGATTCCATCTCTATTACTGAGATCCGCAACAATTGCCATCGATTCCCCTCCGGCATCTGAAATCGCGGTAGACAACTCCGTTAGAATGGCCACATCACGACCGTGCAGAATCAGGCGATTATCTTTATCCGTGAGTGCCAGCGCAATAGCTCGGCCTATTCCTCGACTGGCCCCAGTAATCAATATATTTTTCATGATTCTATGAGTACTCCCCTATTTGCGAATCATAAATCCATTATTCGGCGTCTCCCACAGACGGACGATATTAAGTCCCGGCCCAAAATGCGATTCAAATTTATTCCAAAGAGAGCCTACGATATTCTCACCGGTCGATGTTCGATCTCTAAACTCCTCAGTCTCAAGATCGAGATGTTTGTAGTCATAGCAATCAAGAACCTCACTTAGAATGCTATTCATTCTCCCCAGATCAAATAGAGTTCCGGTACGCTCATCCAGTTTTCCCTCAACAAGGACCTCCACCAGATAATTGTGCCCATGACCGGATGGATTATTACATTTTCCGTAAAGCTCCAGATTTGCGTCGGCTGATAATTGTGAGCTATTTAGTCGGTGCGCCGCGAAGAATTCTCCCCGTATCCCCATACTCATTTTTTTTTGATTGGTATCATACTCAACAAAGAATCTTTCGTTCTCACTCAGTCGCAGTATTCGCAGTGGCATATCTTTTGCCAGTTTATCGCCAATATGTTTGGCCAGGTACTCAGTCGTAATTGGTAGATTGTATAGACTGGGGACATCCGTGTTGAGGTTCTTGTGGTCGAATTCACCCATAAGTTGGTCCAGGACTCTCTTGCAATCGGCCTCAGAGAAAACAGTCCCTGTCTGTTCGTTTGGCTCGCCAGCCAATGTTAGATGAAGGTAATAGTGATGACCATGCCCAGAGTGAGAAGCAGCTGGACCAAATAATTGATCATTCTCACTATCGGTCAAGTTGGGCGAATATGTTCGCCGTGCGGCTGAGAAGTCAGCTCGCAGCGCTCTCTCAATCCTTCCGTCGGCGAAAGCCGTCGCTGCTAATCGATCCGACTCGGCGAGGCGCACAGCTTTTAGTCGAGCGCTCACGTCATCAAACAGCTCCTGACCATCGAGAAGTAGCTGACGAGCGATATTCTCGGGCGTGGGGAGAATTAGGTCAAACGGTTTTGTGTCTGCATTGAGGTATTTGTGATCGTATCGGTCCGCCAAAAGCGGCAGGACCCGCTCTTTAATTGTAGCGACGTTAATCAGTATCCCGCTTTTGTCGTCCACATCCCCCTCAAAAATAAAGTAGGCCACGTAATTGTGGCCGTGACCGTATTCACCACGCGCTTTGTCGCCGAACTCCTTACGGTTTTGTTCAGCCGACAATTCCGGCCGATAATAGCGATGGGAGGCAGCGAACTCGAATCGTTTGCTTACTGTTAATCTCATTTTATAACTATAGAGGCGTAGTCGTAGGCCAGTTACCTGGTTTACTTTATAAGGCTAAAAAACTCTGCCCGAGTGGATGGATCATCATGAAATTCACCGAGAACACAAGAAGTAGTCATCACCGAATTCTGCTTTTGTACTCCGCGCATCATCATGCACAGATGCTGGGCTTCAATGACTACGGCGACTCCGACAGCAGCCGTGTATTTTTGGATGCAATCGGCTATCTGTTTGGTGAGCTTCTCCTGTATCTGGAGTCGTCGTGCATAAACATCCACTATACGAGCAATTTTTGAAAGCCCAATTACTTTCCCACTCGGGATATAGGCCACATGACACTTCCCGATAAACGGAAGCAGGTGATGCTCACACATTGAGTACTCCTCTATGTTTTTTACCAAAACCATCTCATTGGTATCGGACTCGAATACGGCCCCATTTATGATCTTATCAATATCCTCATCGTAGCCACGCATGAGAAATCTCATCGCTTCGGCGGCCCGGTGAGGAGTTTTGACCAGCCCATCCCGATTCACATCTTCGCCGATTTCGAGCAGGAGTTGCTTATACAGTTCTTCCATCTATCGCCTTTCTCAACATAGTCATTCTAACTAAGGCTTACTAAATCACACATCGTGTGCAATCACGCATTGTGTGCAACCATACATTGTGTGAAATATAACGATATTCTGCGCTCGATCAAGCGGACTGACTTGCTGATTTAAATTGCTGCCAATAGTCGTTTTGGGCCACAGACTCTGGATCAAAGAGCTGCAACAGCCGCCGCCAGGGTTTGGATATGGAGCGGGGTCGTACCGCAGCAACCGCCGACAATATCTGCTAACTCTCTTTCCGCTATGGGTATGATAGCGGCAGTAAAGGCATCGGGATCAAGCGGGTATACGCCTTCGACAGGCAATCCGGCGCTCGGATGAAATGACACGCAACCATCGAAATCATTCCGGAGTTTTTCCAGAATCGGCTTTGCTGCTTTAATATCTGATACGCAATTCAGGCCAATGGCCACGGGATCAAATTTGATTATTGCCTTGCAAAAATCTGCAAATGACTCACCAGTCGCAATCATCGCTCCACCTTTATCAACTGCGGCGGAAACCCAGACAGGAACTGCCACACCCGTTTCTTGCGAAACTTTCTCAGCCGCCCTCAACCCGCAAACGGCGATTGCACTGCTGGTAATCGTCTCAAAGAGAATCAAATCGGCACCGGCACTCAGCAACACTCTAATTTGCTGGCTATAGATGTTTTCTAATTCGTCAATGGGAATTGTCGACTGCGAAGAAATTAAACCGGGATTGAATTCAGTCGGTCCTATTGAACCCGCTACGAGCGGCCTGCTACGATCTTCCGCCAATTCAATAGAGTCAACGGTCTGCCGGGCAAGTTTGGCCGCCTCGGCCGCAATCTCGTCAGTCAGTCCTTCTTTCAACATCTCCGGGTTAAGAATATTAAAGCTATTGGTACTGATTATGTCGGCGCCCGCTTCCAGGTATTTGGTATGCAGGTCCAGCACTCGATCAGGATCGCTCAGACACAATGATTCAACTCTTGTAGAGACCGGACACTTCCCGGTTTTGGCGCTCAGGAGGAGGATCGACCCATACGCTCCATCGAGGATTAGAATTCCCCGGTCCGCTATTCGCTCTCTTAGCATATCTGTCCTGTCTTCAAAATCCATCAATAGTAATAATAACCCGCAACCGGTTTCTACTCAACAATTAATGCTGCGGCGCAGCTGTCGCAGGGGGACATATTTCTCCCAAGTTTTTGTGGTGAAAGTCGCCTTTCATGACGAACTTAAGTCACTATGAAGATGTACGACATCCTCCGGCGCGGCGCTTCACTATCAGCTGAGAAAGTCGCGATCCAACATGGTGAAAGAGCGGTAACTTACCGACAGTTAATGGGATCTTCCTCGGCGACAGCCCTATTACTAAGCGAACTCAAGCTGCCGGACGAAAGCCGGATCGCGATTATAAGCGAAAATTGCCCTGAGTATGTGGCCGTGCTGTTCGGTATATTCGGCGCCAACCACATTGCCGTCCCGCTCGATAATTCACTCATGCCGGACAAGATTGCCTCGATTCTTTCCGACTGCTCAGCTTCGGCGATCTATATTCAGAGCAAATATCTGCGGCATCTTGACAAGATTATAAACGGCAACAAGCAGATCAGATTTGTGTTCACCGACAAAGAAGTCACGCTCGACACAGCCGGAGCGGAATTGGTTTGCATTGACCGGCAACTCAACGGAGAAAACGAGAACTTCGATTTCGATCATTCATTAGCAAACGTTGAGTCTCACGTAAGTCTCGATCAACTCACCTATGACACCCGGCCGCAGATTGAACATAGCCTGGCCGCGCTTTTTTATACTTCGGGGAGTACCGGAGCAGGAAAAGGCGTCATGCTGTCACATCAGAACCTGATTTCCAATACTATCAGTACCGTTGATTACCTCAAGCTGACTTCCAACGACTCGGTGATTACAATTCTGCCATTCTATTATATCTATGGTAATTCTCTCCTGCTGACTCATCTTATGGTCGGGGGATCGGTGGTGATAGATAATCGCTTTGCATTTCCACAAGCGGTCTTGGACACTATGACCAGAACCGGCGTGACCGGATTTTCAGGCGTCCCTTCTAATTTCATGATCCTCCTGAATCACTCAAACTTCAACTCCGCTTCGTTCCCGAAGTTGCGCTATTTAACCCAGGCGGGCGGTGGCATGGCTCCGGACATTATTCGACAGGTTGCTGAGAAGTTTGCTGGTAAGGAACTTTTCATTATGTACGGACAGACGGAGGCGGCTCCAAGAATCAGCTGGCTCCCGCCGGAGGAACTCAAACACAAACTGGGATCAGTCGGAATACCGGTACCGGGGGTTACTTTTCGAATTGTTTCTCCTTCAGGCGAAGAACTCCCGATCGGTGAGACCGGCGAAGTTACAATATCCGGTGACAATGTCATGCTCG
>JAUXBO010000077.1 GCA_030619345.1 Candidatus Zixiibacteriota bacterium
CTTATGCGTGGCCGTGAGTTTATCATGAAAGATGCCTACTCGTTCGATGCCACCGAGGAATCATTCAATGTCTCTTATAACAAAATGGTCGATGCTTACTTCAATATTTTCAAACGCGCGGGGATCGATGCTGTTAAAGTAGAATCTGATACCGGAGCAATGGGTGGCAAAGCGGCCCATGAATTCATGTTCCTGGTCGACACCAGTGCCGGTGAAGAAGTAATCATGTTCTGTGACAAGTGTAACTATGCGGCTAACTCAGAAAAGGCCCTCTTTGTCGATCCGAATAAAACAGAACAAGATTCTGATCTCAAAGAGAAGGAAGAAGTCGATACTCCCGGTGCAGCGACAATTGAGGAAGTTACAGCTTTCTTAAAAGTCGAACCGACCCGTTTGGTGAAGACTCTTATGTACATGGCTGATGGCGAACCGGTGGCGGCCCTGATTCGCGGTGATCGTGACCTCAACGAAATTAAACTCAAGAACGCACTCGGTGCAGTTGAACTGGAAATGGCCACTCCGGAGGAAGTTCAAAAATACACTTCGGCCCCGGTAGGTTTTGCCGGACCGGTTGGTCTTAAAGAGGTCAAGTTGTTGGTTGATCCGCTCGTCACAGAAATGAAAAATTTCGTGGTCGGAGCCAACGCCGAAGAAAAGCATATAATAAATGTCAACATAGATCGTGATTTTAAACCGGATCAAATCGTCGATATGACTCTGGCTGCCGAACAGGATTGCTGCCCGAATTGTAAGTCGGGGCATCTTGTCTCGAAGAGCGGTATCGAAGTTGGCAACACATTTATGTTAGGCACAAAATACTCTGAGTCCCTCGGGGCCAAATATCTGGATGAAAATGGAAACGAGCAGCCGATTATCATGGGCTCATACGGAATCGGCATCACGCGAACACCACAGGCGGTCCTGGAAAAATACAGTGATGATAAAGGGATCATCTGGCCAAAAAACATCGCGCCATATCTGGTTGAGATAATTCCACTTAAGCCGAATCAGCCGGCCCAGATGGAGGCCGCTGAAAAGATATATTCTGATCTGGAAGCAGTCGGAATCGAGGTCCTGATGGATGACCGTGACGTGCGACCGGGCGTCAAATTCAACGATGCGGACCTGGTTGGGCTCCCGATCAGGATCACAATTGGCGATAAGTCCTTGAAGGATGGCAACATAGAGCTAAAAGCCAGATGCGAAAAAGACTTTGCCCTAGTCCCCGTTGATGAAATCGTAGGGGCTGTCAAACAGCTCGCCGAGCGACTGAATTAGTCAATAATTTTGTTGCTCAGTAACAACTTAGACCTTATATTCTTCAGTTACAGTGGGTGTATGCCCACTCTTTTTTTCGTGTGTTTTGGATTTGTGCTATGATAGAGAGACGAAAACGACAACTGAATGAGTTACTTGAGGAGCCATTGCTGGCTCAAAAATGTGAAATCGCTGACTTGGTGCTTTCGCATTATCGGGACAGTTTCACCGTTCGCCTCTTTATTTACATGGAAGGTGGTGTTTCTCTGGAGAAGTGCAGCGAAATATCAAGACTTGCTGGCGATCTTATTGATGGAACCGACTTGTTCAGTTCCGGTTACACCCTTGAGGTTTCATCACCGGGTCTGGATCGACCACTGCAACATATCCGAGACTACAAATACAGGGTGGGTGAAACGGTGCGGCTGAAGTTCGCCGACCCCAAAAGGAAGAAGACAACGGCTCGTATTTTGGCGACAAACGGCAATGTTATTGAGTTTGAAGAAGATGATAACTCATTCAGTGTCGATCTGGCTGAAATTGAGCAGGCTAAAATAGTTTTTTGATGGAGACGTTCATATGGCGTTCGACATGGTAGAAGCAATGACGCTTATTGCCAGAGAGAAAAATATTGATTTCGATACGGTTGTCGAAACCCTGCAGGAAAGTCTGCTGGCGGCGGCCAAAAAGAAATACAAAAACACTGAGAATATCACGTTCCGTTTTGATCGCAAGACGAATGATTTACTTATGATCGCCACCAAGACGGTGGTCGAAGAAGTGAATGATCCGGACGAGGAAATTATTCTTTCCGAGGCGCGTGAGATGGATAAGGCCGCCGAAATCGGTGATGAGCTAGAAATCTATGTCGATTATGAATTTGAATTTGGCCGTAACGCAATTGCCTCGGCCAAGCAAATTCTCATTCAAAAGGTGCGTGAGGCCGAACGTGATCGTATCTACGAAGAATATATCGACAAAGTGGGTACTCTTGCCTCCGGTGTGGTTCAGCAGATCGACAAAGGGAATGTGATCGTAAACCTGGGTCGCGGCGAAGCTATTATACCCATCAAGGAACAGATTCCGAGAGAGAAGTTCCGCCAGGGAGACCGGGTCCGTGCCTACATTCTGGATGTCCAGAAAAATATGCGTGGTCCTCAGATCATTCTGTCAAGAGTGAGCAACGAGTTCCTGCGAACTTTGTTTGAATTGGAAGTTCCCGAAATCTATGAACGTATTATCGAAATTAAGGCTATCGCCCGCGAGCCCGGAGAACGAGCCAAGATAGCTGTCTACTCATCTGATGATCGTATCGACCCGGTCGGCGCTTGTGTCGGCATAAAGGGTGTCAGGGTTCAGTCAATTGTTCGTGAACTCAATAACGAACGAATTGATATTGTTCCGTTTTCCTCTAATTCTGAAATGTTCGTGACACGAGCCCTTGCTCCGGCGAAAGTCGTCAATGTTGAGATCGACGATCTTGAAAACAAGATGACGGTGGCCGTTGAAGATGAGAAGCTCTCATTGGCTATTGGACGTAATGGTCAGAATGCTAGACTTGCTTCCAAGCTGACGGGGTGGAAAGTCAACATCATGTCCGAAACCGAGTACGATCAGAACAGGAGTCGCGAAGCTGATCTTTTGGTGCCTATAGGACAGCTCGATGGAGTTGGACCAAAGCTTCAGGAGCGTCTGATCGAAGTTGATATCAGTTCTGTGCAGAAGTTGGCTTCCTGCTCAATCGAGGCGCTTACCAAAGTTGAGGGCCTGGGAGCAAAAACGGCTGAGACATTGCTTGTAAAAGCCCACGATCTTGTTGCGGAACTTGAGGCTGAGTATGAAAAGAAGCTCGAAGAAAAACGCCTCCTGGCCGCTTCTAAAAAAACTGATGGGAAACTCAAGGCCGAAGATGTGTTCGAGGATGACACCGAATTTGTTACTGAAGTGGATGACGTTATGGAAGCATCGGCTCCGAAAGTTGATGACGATGAAGAGGAATTTGACGACGATAGCTCTGCCCCGTCTGCGGCCACTACTGAAGAGGTCGACGAAGCAGATGAAGCCGTTGAGAAAGACAAGGAATAAATGTCTGAATTGGAAATGATTGGTGATTTGACTGAAAGAGGAGGTGAATGCTAAATGAGTGACACCTCAAAACGTATACATGAAGTGGCAAAAGAGTATAGTATCTCGTCGAGCGCCATGCTTAGTGTTATCCGTAAGTTGGGCTTTGATCCAAAGTCCCACATGTCCGTTGCTACTGATGAAATGATCTCTGCCGTAAAGGGCAAGTTTGCGAAAGAAAAACTGGAAGCAAAAAAAGAGATGGATCATCGTACGCAGGTAAAGCGCGCTTCGGACAAACATCAGTCTGCTATTGGCGCCATTACCGTTTCTGACACAAAATCGCCTGTTGCCGGGATGTTCAGACGGGTTGAGAAGAAGCAGAAAAAGAAAGAACGGCGCAAAAAGAAGACACGGGTGGTCAATCAAGAAGAGGTCGCACGTCGGTTCAAATCAACGATGGCCGACCTTACCGGCGGTAGGACCAAGCGAAGATATAGGCGCGGTCCTGATGGGGCTATGACCGAGATTGAAGGACCGGACAATCTTATCAATGTGAATGAGTATATGTCGGTCGCTGAGTTGGCCAATCAAATGGATATCGGGCCCGCTGATCTGATCAAAAAGCTTTTTGAAATGGGTCTGATGGCCACCATCAACCAGCGCCTCGATATGGATACTATCGAAATGGTAGCCGACGAGTGTGGTTTTATCGTCAATAAAATCGCGGAAATCGGTGAAACAGCCAAGGAAGTTGAGCATACCGAATCTCTTACCCCGCGCGCACCGATTGTTACCATCATGGGGCATGTTGATCACGGCAAGACCTCGTTGCTTGATTATATCCGCGACACCAACGTAGTGTCCGGTGAAGCCGGGTCCATCACCCAGCACATCGGTGCCTATTTGGTAGAGCATCACGGCGGCCATATAGCCTTCCTGGATACTCCGGGGCATGAAGCCTTCACCGCTATGCGCGCGCGAGGAACACAGGTGACGGATATTGTCATTCTGGTTGTTGCCGCCGACGATGGTGTACGTCCTCAAACTATTGAGGCTATTGACCACGCTCGTGCTGCGGAAGTTCCGATAATAGTGGCTATCAATAAAATTGACAAGCCGAACGCGAACGTGGATAATATTCGTACTCAGTTGTCAAACCAGAATCTTATTGACGAAAGCTGGGGCGGAAAAACAATTATGGTCGAGATGTCAGCCAAGACCGGTGAAGGTGTCGATAAAATTCTGGAGATGATTCTTCTGCAGGCTGAATTGCTTGACCTTAAAGCTGACCCGACAATTCGCGGGCAGGGAGTTGTGATTGATGCCCGTCTTGAAAAAGGGCGCGGCGCGGTGGCTACCGTCCTCATCCAAACAGGTACGTCGCAGATAGGCGATTCTATTGTCGCAGGTCCTCTGTCAGGTCGCATCCGTACCCTGACCAATGACCGGGAGCAGCCTCTCAAGCAAGTGGGGCCCTCAGTACCGGTTCAGATCACAGGACTTTCTGGAGTTCCGCAGGCTGGTGATTCCTTTATGTCTGTTCGCAACGATCAGGAAGCAAAGGAGATCGCCACAAAACGCAACCAGATTAAGCGTGAACATGACGCCAGGAAAATACTTGGTGGTGTTAGTCTTGAGCGTATCTTTGATCGAATCAAAGAGGGGCAGGTCAAGGAACTCAAGCTGATAATAAAAGGTGATGTTGACGGCTCGGTTGAAGTTCTGGCTGACACCCTTGGGAAGATTGTATCCGATGAAGTCAGAGCCAATATCCTCCATAAGGGAGTAGGAGCTGTTACCGAATCCGACGTGTTGCTGGCCTCGGCTTCCGGAGCGGTGATCATAGGTTTCCATGTTTCTCCGGATTTGAGAGCCAGAGAAATTGCCAAGAAAGAAAATGTCGATATCCGCCTGTATGATATTATCTATGAAGCGGAAAAGGACGTCAAGGACGCTCTCTCAGGAATGCTAAGTCCGGATATTGATGAGAAATTTGTCGGTGCCGCTGAAGTTCGCGACCTGTTCAAGGTCCCGAAAATCGGAGTTATCGGCGGTTCCTATGTTCGTGAAGGTCGGATCAAGAGAAACGACAAAGTCAAATTGGTTCGCGACGGGAAGATCATCTTTACCGGCAGCATCAGTTCTCTCAAACGGTTCAAGGATGATGCACGTGAGGTCAAGGAGAGTTTCGAATGCGGAATCGGCCTGGAGAATTTTAATGACCTCAAGGTGGGTGATATTATCGAGGCTTTCGAACTCGTTGAAACCGCCAGGACTTTGACGTAGAGTTGAGGTGGTTTGGTTACTGTGGTTTTAACGGTTCGCTTATTACTGCCTCCGGTGGGGTCGCTGAAAGAGAAACGACGTATTATCAAGTCTCTGATCGCCAAGACGAGAAGAGAATTTAATGTTTCTATGGCTGAAGTTGCTGAGAATGACTCGCACCGCAACGCCACCCTGGGTGCTGCTGTTGTGGCCAACGAATCAGGCTATGCACACAGCGTAATAGCAAAGTTGATGGATAAAATAAGAGCCATGGTTGAACTTGAGATTCTGGATTATTATACCGAGACGTACTAAAAATGGGACAACAGTTTAAGAGATCCAGCCGCATTGGCGAACAAATACTTCGGGATATCTCCACCATGTTTGACCGCGAACTGTGCGAGCACCTGGGCGGTCTGATTACGTTTACGCATGTGAAAGTATCCGATGATCTTCGATACGCCACCGTCTACTACTCCTTCATTGGTGACGGCATGGAGCGCGATCGGGTTCAGAATGTCCTGGAGTCGCAGAGAAAGAAAATCAGGAAGGGTATCGGCAAAGGTCTAAATATCAGACATATTCCGGAATTCACGTTCAAGTTTGATCCCTCAATCAAAGAGGGAATCAGAATCGAACAATTGCTCAATGAGATAAAGCAGGATGATGAACAACGCCATCAGTGAAAAAAGTATAATGCAGTTGTTTTCTCGTATGAACGAGATTATTGATGCGGCGCAAACGATCCTCGTTGCCTCCCATATTGACCCGGATGGCGACGCACTCGGAACGCAATTAGCTTTTGCTGCTTATTTGCACTCCATTGATAAACAAGTTGTCCTGGTCAGAGATGGCGAGATTCCGGACAAGTATCTTTTCCTGCCCGGTGTTGAAAATATTTCACTGACCTCACCGGAATTTCTGGCTAATCTCAATTTTGATACTGCGGTCATTTTGGAATGCCCCGATCTGAAACGAATCGGTCGTGCAAATCAGTTGTTGGATTCATCTGTCCGCGTATTAAATATCGACCACCATCTTGATAATGCAGATTTTGGGGAAGTTAATTGGATAAACTCCGCTTCTTCTTCTGTTGGTGAGATGGTTTACGAATACTTCGCGTGGCTTGGTTATAGCATCACACCCGAAGTAGCGACAGCACTTTTTACAGCTATAATGACTGATACCGGGAGATTCAGATTTAATTCGACTTCCGCTCGCACCTTACAGATTGCGGGTGAACTGGTGGCTGCCGGTGCCAAACCGCAGATGATTACGGACCAGATATATTTCAGTATGCAGCCGGAAGCTATGAAGTTGGTTGGCAAAATACTCAATGAAATCGAATACCACTTTAATGGAAAATTGTGTGTTCTGACCATGACCAATGAGATGCTCAAAGCTACCGGGGCGAATAAGCATGACTCAGAAGGCATCATAGACTTTACTCTGTTCACCAAGGGAGTCGATGCCGGGTTGTTTATCAAAGAACATTCAGACTCATCTGTCAAAGCATCTTTGCGATCACGTGACGGAATCAATGTCGCCAGTATCGCTGCCCATTTTGGAGGCGGAGGACATTTCAACGCCGCCGGATGTACTATTGAACATCCAATCGACAAAGCCAGAGATATGCTTCTCAAGCTGTTTGAGGAGGTCTTCAATGGCGTATAATAGAATTTATCTAAACGGTACTCTGTTGCTCGACAAAGAACCCGGCATTACCAGTCACGATGCTGTATCACAAATTAGACGGACTGTATCCCAGCGAAGAATTGGTCACACCGGGACCCTTGATCCTCTGGCTGAAGGCCTCTTGGTTATTTGCCTTGGCAAAGCCACGAAAGTAGTTCAGTTTCTGACTAATATGGAAAAGACTTATAAGGCCGAGGTCACCCTTGGACGGACGTCACCTACATACGATGCAGAAGGAGTAGACTTCAACCAGGCTCCGTTTGCCGCACCGGATATTTCGGTCACCGAAATCGACAGCATGCTCGACAAATTCCGCGGTGAATTCGTGCAGCGAGTACCGGTTTATTCAGCCGTACGTGTTGGAGGTCGTCGCTTGTATGAAGCGGCGCGTAATAACGAACCGGTGGAACCGCCGGAACGTACCGTGGAAATAAAGGAACTGAAAGTTACCGGCTATGACAATCCACGACTTACGCTGGAAGTAACCTGCTCCAAGGGGACGTATATTCGAAGTCTGGCCCACGACATTGGAGACGAACTGCAGTGCGGTGCTTACCTGTCACACCTGAGAAGAACTCGTGTTGGCAAGTTCTCCGTGGACGACGCCCTGACATTATCAGAAGTCGAACAACTCCATGAGCAGGGGGAACTCGGCAAGAGGCTATTGCCGTATCATAAAGTGCTCAACTACCCGGCCGTTACTATTTCCGATGAATTCCGTACTCATGTAATTTCGGGACGCGACCTTACCAAAGATGACATAATAAAAGTGCACAACTCCTTTGAAGATGGTCAGACCATGATGTTGCGCGACACCTACGGCCGTGTGTTGGCCGTCGGCCAGGCAGAAATTGACTCAGCCGCACTTAAGGGGGAGATCGAAAAGGGACGTAAATTGTTTACCTACTTGAGGGTGCTGAATTGAGTCTTAATTTCTACAGAGGCATTGACAGCTACCCAAAATCAAGTGACCGCACAGTGGTGGCAACGATTGGAACTTTCGACGGCATTCATGTCGGACATCAGGAAATTCTTAGATCACTTGCTTTGCATGCTGCCCAAGCCAAAGCAGTGCCGTTGTTGATCAGTTTTCATCCCCATCCAAGGATTCTTGTGACTCCGGATGATGCACCGTTGTTACTGACGACAATTGAAGAAAAACAGAAATTTATACCGCATTTCCTCGAGGGTGACGCTTTAATTCTGGATTTTGATAAGACTCTTAAGGAAATGACGCACGAGCAGTTCGTGCGCAAGATTCTGGTTGAACGGCTCGGTGTGAGTACGCTTGTTGTTGGCTATGATCATGCTCTCGGCAAAGATCGCAAGGGAACCATTACCGAACTGTGCCGTCTTGGCGCTGAACTTGGATTTGAAGTCGAAGTGGTCGGACCGGTTATGTTTGATGGAAAACCGGTCTCATCATCGAGAATACGTCGGGCTTTAGTCGAGGGCCCATTCGAGACGGCGCTGAAACTTTTGGGACACGAATACGCTATTTTCGGAACAGTGGAGC
>JAUXBO010000274.1 GCA_030619345.1 Candidatus Zixiibacteriota bacterium
TACTGGCTATATCGTTTCACTTCCTGGTTGCCTGGCTGCCATTTCTCAATTCCTCGCAAACAGATCGGTTTTGGCAGTACAACACTACACTGTTCACAAGATTTCTGACGGCCGCGCTTTATTCTTTTGTTCTATTCGTCGGAATCGCCATTGCGACGGCGGCTGTTGATCATCTCTTTGGCGTCACGATTGATGAAAAACGTTATTTCCAATTATGGGTGATAATCACCGGAATTTTCAATACCTGGTTCTTTCTTTCCGGATTGTGCGAAGATTCTCCTGCATACGCCGAAATCGGGAACTATCCACGAACCCTGAAAGTATTTGGGCAGTACATTTTGCTGCCACTTGTCTCCCTCTATTTTTTGATCCTGATATCATACGAAGCAAAAATTCTGATCACCTGGAATTGGCCTCAAGGATGGGTCTCGCAGCTGGTATTATGGTTCTCCGTACTCGGAATCTTGTCGCTCTTGATACTCCATCCGCTTAAGGGCAAGGCCGAATACTCTTGGATTCGGAAGTATGTTAATCGTTTCTTCATCGTTCTTATCCCTCTGCTGATCATGCTTTTCCTGGCCATTTTCAGAAGAATTTCCGACTACGGAATGACCGAAAATCGTTATTTGGTTCTTGCAATGGCAGTCGGACTTGCTATTGTCGCCGTCTATTTCATTTTCAGTAAAACCAAGGACATAAAGATCATACCGGCCGTGCTGTTTTTCGTAGCGTTTCTCGCTTCCATAGGTCCATGGAGCGCCTCCCCTCTATCACGAATATCTCAAAAGGGCAGACTGGTTGAATACATTTCTGAGTGTAAAGCTGAAAACGGCAGTTACGACTTTGCCAATAAACCACTGACTGAGATATCTATTGAATCACGGCGCGAGATTAGCAGCATTGTACAGTACCTAACAGAGTATCACGGTCTGGAGCCGTTTGAAGACATGTTCGATGATTCCGTCCTCGCCGATCTTGATACAATATCCAGCTATCAAAGACCTCAAGAAATTACCCAAATTCTGGGATTCGAATATCTCCATTCCTGGAGTTCTCCCGATGCCCCCGGGTATTTTAATGTGATAGCAAAATCGAACCAGATGTTTTCAATTTCCGACTATGACTTCATGGGCACATTCAAATGCGAATGCTCGTCAACGAACCGGTGTGACGAATACATTGATGGTTATGACTGCCGGTTTGTTCTGGACGCAAATCGCGAGGCGGTGGCAATACAATTTGGAGTCCAGGCCACCGCCGGTGCCGATACTATCAGGATTTCACTGGCTGACCTGATAGATTCGCAGATAGGTTGTACTGTTCCTCCCGACACCGGATCGGTCTGCTTTGAAGATTCCGGTTCGACCTATAGTGTGAAGTTGATAGTCGAAGAACTGAACGGATGGCGCAAAGACGGAGAAACCGAGATTAACCACGCCCGGTTTCTGCTGTTTGTGGGTGAGAAATAGTCAAGCTCAAGTGCACTTGTACCCCACCCGGGTGGGTTTACAAATCATTGTCGAGTACATGGTATCTCTATTTGCAAACGCTGCGAAAGAGCCGAAATGCGGCCTACTTCCCTCCACTCCGGTAGAGGCCAGGGCCGGTGGTGTCGCGTTCATCGAGGATACGTTCGGGATAGAGAGAGTCGGGATTCGAGGCATCAAGACGAGTCGAGTCCTGCCGTTCCGCCTCGCGAAGCTGGGTTGGCTCTTTGGTCTGGTCCTCCCGTTTGTCTTTGATACAGGACGTCCCCACCGACAGGGCCACAGCCAAAACAAATATGTACAATTTTCTATTTTTCATCTTTTCCTCATACCGCCAGACAATCGTCGGGACCGTAAAGGTCCCGACCTACGGGAACTGTTCATAGCCATTATACAGCAAACAGACTGGCGGCGTCAACATTAAGCTGAATCGGCTGTTTTAGTTGACTGAACGGTCTGGAGCGAATTGTATTGCTATACTGCCAGATCGTGTGACTCTCTGCATACTTTTGGAACGACGGCACGTATAATAAATGATGTTGACCCGGAAACCTTAGCTAGCGGACTAAATGCTGATATGACATTTTTGATACTTCCCGGAATATTCTCCGGCTCGGTCTGGCAGATTGTTGCCAACTCATCGATTTTTGGAATCCTTATTCTCCTCGTTTTGGTCATCATGTCTTTTGTATCGTGGATGATTGTATTCAATAAGTGGCGGCAATTCAGAAAAGTTGACGAGGCGGACAAGGCTTTTCTGAGTGTATTCAATCGTTCCCGTCGCCTGTCCGATTCAGTCGGACAGGCCAGATCGTTTTCCGGCTCCCCTATTTCCAAGATGTTCAGCTATGGCTACGCCGAACTGACCTCGCTTCACGAATTCAAAAACGAAAGTGGTGGGCTTCAGCAAACCGTGCGACCACTTGAAAACGGTGATTTTGAAATTATAGAGATGGGCATGGAGAAATCTATGACCGACGAGATAACCAAACTGGAAAAACAGGTCGTATTTCTGGCCACGACGGCCAATGCAGCGCCGTTTATGGGGCTGCTTGGTACGGTGGTCGGTGTTATGGATTCGTTTTGGGCTATCGGAGAGAGGGGGTCAGCTTCGCTGGCGGTCGTCGCACCCGGTATCGCCGAAGCTCTACTGGCTACAATTGTCGGGCTGGGAGCGGCTATTCCGGCCGTGATCGCCTTCAACTGGGCTAATAATAAAATGAAAATCGTCTCGGATCAGGCCAATAGCTTCATATTGCAATTTATGGCTCAGGCCAAAAAGGAAGCGATGCGATGAGACGACCACGGCATCGAAGCTACACCGCTATGGCCGATATCAACATAACCAATTTAGTCGATGTCGTCCTGGTGCTGTTGATCATATTCATGATCTCCGCCCCCTTGCTTCAGTCAGGTATCGATATCAATCTCCCTACTACCCGAGCCGCGCCGATTGAAGAGGAGACCGAGGGAGTCGTCGTAACCATAGATGACAAGGGTGGTATCTACATCAACGATGTCTGGGCTCGGATAGATGGTTTTGAAAAGGCGTTGGAAAACGAACTGCAAAAAAAGAACACATCGTCAGTTTATATTCGCGCTGATTCTTCGGTAGCCTATGGCACAGCTATTGCCGTAATCGGACGGCTGAAAGAGATGGGCATTGAAGGAATCGGGTTGATAACGGAGCCGTTGAAAGAGAAAAAAGGCAAGCGATAGCGATATGAAGCTCGACTTTATTCTCTCTGCTATTGTTCATACTGTCTTGATACTCGCGACAATGGTATCGTCCCCGTTTGAAAGCAAAAAACAGTTTGATTTCGATGAGGTCATTCGTGTTTCTCTGACTGCCGCACCGATGCCGACCAAACCGGAGCCGGTAGCGATAACACCACCCTCGATCCCGGAACCGGTGGTCGAAGCACTCCCCGACATCCCGGTATCCGACCCTACTACTAAACCTAAGGCGAAGATTCCGGAGAAACCAAAGCCGAAACCAAAA
>JAUXBO010000122.1 GCA_030619345.1 Candidatus Zixiibacteriota bacterium
ACCGGGCGGATACGTTTACCGCGCGACTTAAGCAAATGTCTGGCAATCGAGGTTATAAGCGGCGAGTCTCCCTTGAGGTAGTCGTTCAAGCGACGAGAGAATTCATCAAGATCGCTGCTCACCGGTTCGGCAAATTCTGTCAGGCTGTTTTTATCAAGCATCATATCAACAACTTACACTAATATTCAGGCATTATAATATCCGCCCCGGCGCGACTTGTCAATCCAATTCTGAACCCGGCTGATTCGGCTCAAACATGAGCCATTTCAGTGCCGCAACATATTCCGGGTCCGAAAAGTAGGCCAGATTGTTATGCCCACCGGATAATTCAACAAACTTCTTGGGAGAAGCGGCAGCATCGAAAAGCTGCTGGCCCATTTCAAACGGGATCATATTGTCCGTCGGCGAATGCGTAACTAATACTCGACAGCGGACATGGGGAATACGTGCCACTGAGTTCAGACTATACCTTATTAAAAGCGAGACCGGCATGAATGGAAACATCGTCTTGCCCATTTGCTTGGCCGATGTAAACGAAGATTCGATAATCAAGCCGCGACAATCTACAGCTTCGGCAAGATGCACAGCCGGAGCTCCACCGAGTGACCGACCAAACAGCACTATTCTGTCGGGAGTAATCGATTTTTCACGAACCAACCAATCATGGCAGGCGCGGGTGTCGGCATAGATTCCAGCTTCGCTCGGCTCACCTTCGGAATGGCCGTACCCTTGATAATCAAACATCAGCAACCCGGCCCCAAGGGACTGGATCAGTTTTGCGGTTTCCAACCGATGAGAAATATTCCCGGCATTACCGTGACAGAAAAGTACAACCGGGGAATTTGTATCTGAATCGGCGGGTGGAAAATACCAACCATGGATTTTGTTTGATCCTTCGCTGGTAAGATAAACGTCCTCGAATGAGAGTCCAATATCACTGGGAAGAACAACCAATTCCTTACCGGGGAAAAAAACCATTCGTGATTGGCTGAAATAGATGTATGCGGCCAGAATCAGAAAGAATCCGACCCCGATGGCTGTTATCCAGATGAGCATGCGTACCATTTTTATTAACTGTTCAAGTGACCTGGCGTGTCCGGTTCTCATTCCCACTCAATCGTTGCCGGCGGCTTGGAGGAGATATCATAAGTGACCCGATTTACTCCCTCAACTTGTCGTATTATCCGATTGGAAATAACGGCCAGTATTTCCGGATCGATTCTCGCCCAGTCTGCGGTCATGCCATCGACCGAGGTCACGGCGCGAAGCGCAATAACATTTTCATAAGTACGTTCATCTCCCATGACACCAACCGCCTTAACCGGTAAAAGTACTACAAATGCCTGCCAGATGTCATCGTAGATATTATGATTGTATAGCTCTTCAATAAAAATCGCGTCGACCTCTCGCAGCACTCGCAGTCTCTCGACGGTAATGTCCCCCAGTATTCTCACGGCCAGACCGGGTCCGGGAAATGGATGGCGACCGATGAAATGGTCAGGCAAACCCAGCAGCCGACCCAATGATCGTACTTCGTCCTTAAAAAGTTCTCGAAGCGGCTCGACCAACTTCAATTTCATTTTGTCTTTCAGACCGCCAACGTTGTGGTGTGACTTGATCGTGACCGAGGGACCCTTGAAAGAGACCGATTCGATTACATCGGGATAAAGTGTTCCCTGTCCGAGAAAATCAATCCCGCCTATCTCTTCCGCTTTGGATTCGAAAACATCGATGAACGCATTGCCAATTATTTTTCTCTTTTTCTCCGGATCGACAACTGTACTCAACCGCTCCAGGAATAACTCCGAAGCATCAACCGTGTGCAGATTAAGATCAAGTGTCCCCAACATCTTGCAAACGGATTCGAACTCATTTTTTCTCAGCAATCCATTGTCGACAAAAACTGCGTGCAGATTTTCACCGATTGCTTTCGACAGCAACATCGCAGCAACGGTTGAGTCAACGCCACCCGAAATTCCTAACACTACTTTTCCATTCGATACACGCTTCCTGATTTTTTCGACCGAGTCGTCTATGAAAGCAGCCGTCGTCCAGTCGCCTGCTGCACCACATATATCAAACAAGAAATTTGAGAGGATGTTTTTTCCTTCGTCGGTGTGGTGTACTTCGGGATGGAACTGCAGTCCGTATATTTTTCTGTTCGGATCGGATATCGCGGCCACTTCCAAAGACTCGGTCGATGCATTAATGGAAAATTGATTGGGGAGTTTTACAATCGAGTCGCCGTGCGACATCCAGACCCGGCTCTTTGAAGGAATTCCGTCGAAAAGAGGATTCTTGACACCAATCTCAAGAAAGGCGTGGCCATACTCTCTGGTTTCAGACTTTACTAGCTTACCTCCAAAACGCTCGGCGATCAACTGCATTCCGTAACAGATACCCAAAATTGGCTTTCCACAGTCAAAGAAAGACGGCCTAAGTCGAGGAGAATCCGGATCACTAAGCGATGACGGGCCACCGGAGAGAATAAAGCCTTTTATATCCTTATCGCTGAACCCTTCCAGCGAGCCATTGTAGGGGACAATTTCACAATACACTTTTGCCTCGCGAACGCGACGGGCAATTAACTGAGTGTATTGCGAACCAAAATCAAGGATGATAATAATCTCGTGCTGGTGGCTCATGGCAAGTTCGTCACTCCTTTATAACAGCTGGTGCTTCTATGATTGTGTCTTTTTCGAAAGCAGGATCAGTATCCGTATAATTCACCACATAATGCAGTCCGCGGGATTCTTTCCGCATCAGAGCACTGCGTATGATCAACTCGGCCACAGTAGCCATATTGCGAAGTTCTACCACATCGTAAGTAGCTGGCGTGGCCATGTAATACTGCTCGATACCCTCTTTGATTTGATGAATCTTGGTCTGGGCCAGTTGCAGGCGATCTTCGCTACGCACAATTCCCACAAAGTCAGACATCACTCTGGTCAGTTGTCGTCGGTCATGGGCAATGAGGACTTTTTCACGCGGATACAGCAACGACGAGTGAAAAGGTCTGTCCACTTCGGGAGAATCAGGAAATGATACGTTCTTAGCGTATTCCAAACATGCTTTGGCTGAGAAGTCAGCCATGACTACCGCTTCCAATAGTGAATTGGAGGCCAGACGATTGGCGCCATGCATACCGGTCATGGCCACTTCACCTGCAACAAATAGGCCGGGCAGCGAAGTCTTGCCATCGATACTGGCAACAAGTCCACCGCAAGTATAATGCGCCGCCGGAACTACCGGGATGTCACGGACAGTAATATCGAAACCGCGACGGAGGCATTCCGCATAGATGTTAGGAAAGCGCTTTTTGATAAAGTCAGCATCTCGGTGACTAATATCCAGCATGACATATTCTTCGCCACTCGCTTTAAGCTCTTTGTCAATCGCGCGGGCCACAACATCTCTGGGAGCCAGGTCTTCCATCTCGTGGACATGATCCATGATCCGTTTGCCCATGACGGATTTTAGAACGCCGCCCTCACCCCTGACAGCTTCGGAAATCAAGAACGGCCAGCGTCCCGGGGTATAGAGCGTGGTGGGATGAAACTGAACAAACTCCATGTTGCCGACCGCAACTCCGGCACGGTGAGCGATGGCAATTCCATCGCCGGTGGCAATCATCGGGTTTGTATTGTGGTAATAGACCTGCCCGGCGCCTCCGGTGGCCAGCATAGTTACCGGCGCGTAGAAGGCGCTGAACTCTCGTTGCTCTTCGGCAAAAACGAAAGCGCCTCCGGCAACCTCCTGTCCCCCCACGTCCCAGGTTATTAAGTCCAGGACGATATGATCACGATACATATGGATTCGATCAGACTTACTCCGACAGGCGGTAAGTAAAGCACGCTCTATCTCCTCGCCGGTCAGATCGGCCGCATGGACGACCCGGCTGAACGAATGTCCGCCCTCTCGTCCCAGGTCAATCTTACCATTCTCTTCAGAAAACTCTACGCCGAATCTGATCAAGTCCTCAATCACTCTCGGGCCGTTTTCTACTACTTGTTCTACTACATCGGTATGACAAAGCCCGCAACCGGTTTTGAGAGTGTCTTTGATATGAGCTTCATAAGAGTCCGGACCGGCCAGCACGGCCGCAATTCCGCCCTGGGCGCGATTGGTGTTCGAATCGGTTTCTCCCTTTTTCGTGACAATAGCAATGCGCGCATCGGGGTCCAGCGTTGCCACCTTCAGGGAGTAGAACAACCCTGCAATACCGCTGCCGACGACGATATAGTCATAGTGCCGTTCCATTAGCCAATTCTCTCTTTGAGATTCAATCGTTTGATGATATCACTGATCAGTTTTTCTTCTCCCGGATTGAGATCCAATTGCTGATCAAGATAGTATATTTCCCGGTCAAAATCAAAGTCCCCGAGCTTTACCCAGTCTTTTCCGGTGGTAAGTATCAAATCGGACCCCTGGACAGCGGCGCGGTCCCGAATCTCCGCCATTAGCCGACTATCGTAATTCTGATGATCCGACAACTCCCAGGCAAAATCAAGATCGGCACAATAAGCCGACACCTGTTTTCTCAGCACCTCAAAATTCCCGATTCCCGCAAACAGGAAGACTGACTTGTCCTCAAGATACTTCACCGGCAATGATCTTTGTCGACCGATTATCTGTTCAGAAAGAAACTGCGCCTGGTATATATCGGATTTCGGTGATTTGGTTTTGAGTCGTTCGGTCAACCGAGTAATATCCCGGGCGAATTTGGAGCGCGTGATTATAATTATGTCGGCTCGGTCCAGCGAGGAGATCGGTTCACGCAAGACACCATAGGGAAATGATTTCAGATACTTTCGTTCTACCCCTGCATCGTAAGTCACGATCTCGATATCCCGATGGAGAGGGAAATGCTGAAAACCATCATCGACTATTATTACATCCACTTCCCCCCGCTTGTCCAGAGCCGCAGCAGCGGCCGCCTTTGAATCGGCAACCGAAAACCATGCCCCCGGCAGCATTGTGGCCAGTAACTTTACTTCATCTCCGATCTCTTGGGCCAACCGGTCCATAAGTTGGTAGCCTTCGTCAATTACCGATTCTGTTGATACTCTCCCATAACCGGAAGAAACGATACCAACTTTAATTCCCTCGTTCATCAGGCCGGAAGTCAAGAACGCAGTCATGGGCGATTTGCCACTGCCACCCACCGTAATGTTGCCGATTGATATCACGGGACATTTCGCCCGTACCGATATTTTCGAAGTGGATTTTTTAATGAGAAAGACAAGTCGGTAAACGAACGATATCAGCCACAAAACAAACGCGACCGGAATCCAGATCGATAGTCCTTTGCGCCTCAGTATTTTTTTCCAGATTGCTTCAGCCGACATTGCTTAGCTCCAAAATATACTCCCCGGCCTTCGCGGTTGGTGAGTTTGCTTGTTGCGAGTCACCCTTGTAAGCAAAAGAAGTTTTACCTGAAATGACATCTATAATTACCGTGGTCAATTCCTCCGCTGAGTTCACCTTCGCCCCAAAATTGTTTTTGACAATATAGTCAGCAGATTCAACCACGTTTGATACCGATGACCCAAAAAGAACCGGTGTCCCGCCCCAGACCGGTTCAAGTATATTATGACCACCAATCTCTACCAGCGTCCCCCCCACAAAGGCCAGATCAGCCGCCATATACAATTCTTCCAGAACTCCAAATTTGTCCACTAACAAGCAATCCGCGCCCTTCCCCTGCTTCCCATAAATATCGAGTGGCAGCCCAATCGATTGAGCTAACTTGACAATCGCATCGGCCCGTTCAATATGTCTTGGTGCAATTACTAATTTGAAATGAGAATGCTGCTTCCGAATTGATCTGAGCAGTTCAAACAGTAACTCTTCTTCTCCCGGTCGAGTCGATCCGGCCACCAAAAGAAAATCAGTATCAGCTACGCCCATGCGCGCCCGCAATTCTGCTATTCGTCCTTGTGATCTTGGCCTGACCGGAGCATCAAATTTCATATCGCCTGATATTTCACGGCAAGACTCGGCAACATCAAAAAAACCATACCGTTTTGAGTCCTCATCAGTTTTTAGAAACATCCGTTGGTATTGGACCAAAAGCAAAGAAATAGTTTTGCTAATCAGTCGGTAGCGACCAAATGCTTTCTCGGTCATGCGGCCGTTAACCAGGACAACGGGGATATTGAGTCGGAATGCTTCGGCCAGAAAATTAAACCAGATTTCAGTTTCAGCAATTACAATCACGGACGGCTTTGTCGTTTCGAGTGCCCGTCGAACCGAACGAGTTGCATCCAGAGGAAAGGCTGCAACGATCATTGATTCCGGATAAACCTTGCGCGCCACCTCAAATCCGGTTCTGGTCTGCACCGTTCCAACCAACGAAACCGAGGGTCTGTTTTTCAGAAGATAATCGGCAAGGTATGAGGCGATACGTACTTCACCAGCCGAGGCAGCATGTATCCAAATAGTTCCTGACTTAGATGTGTCTATTCGTCCGAGTCTTCCTCGCCAAAATTCATCCTTCTTAGCTCGTATTATTCCGAAGGGGGAAATCAGCCAATACAAAACGGATGTGACCAAACGATAAATAAGCAAAATCTTTACAAGTACTCGCCCACTATCTGAGCCGCTCGAGCCGAAGTCCCAAGACCGCCCAGATTACCTGCCACCGAGCGGAGCTTTGTGGCCATCTGATCATACTGTTCCGGGTCGGTCCAGAGCCGCTCAAGTTCGTCGTAGATTCTATCCGCCGATGCCTCCGATTGAATTAGTTCGGGAGCAACCTTCTCACCCATTACCAAATTTACTAAACCAATCATTTTGAGTTTGACCAACCGGCGAGCTATCTCGTAAGTCAATTGACCGGTCTTATAGATAATTACCATCGGACGTCCGATTATCCCGGTTTCCAGAGTTGCCGTCCCGGATGCTGTCACGGCTAGCGCTGATTCATAAACAAGACGCCGCGATGAATCGAATTCTATTTTTATCTCATTAGCCCCAGCAGTATCGAGGCACTG
>JAUXBO010000123.1 GCA_030619345.1 Candidatus Zixiibacteriota bacterium
TATAGGCTAGTCGTCGGAACATTCTTGATGTACTGTCAAGAATTCTCTGCTCAGCTAATTGAAGCTCTCTTTCAATTTTCGTGGTCAACATCTCAATGGCCGCCGGTGGGACGGTATCAGGGAACATCTCTTGAGCAATCATTTGCAAGGGCTGGAATAGCGTAATGACGGAATCCAATTTTTTGTTCATTGAATCAAGTTGCAGTGATTGAGTTTCAATTTGTCTGTAGTCGGTTATATATATTGCGGCTGTTGCAATCGCAGAAAAAACGAGTAGTAAATTGACCGCTTTACGAACAGCTCGAAACTTAATTGTTCGCTTATCATACCATACCTTTGGCAATCCCCATTTCAAGATACCAATCACTAGGACCAAGACTGGGCTTAGTATTCTAATCCAAAACAGAATATCCAACTGTAGTTCTCCATGCGAATAATAACATTCCGTAATGAAGTTCAATCAACATGATCCGACATCCGGCTTACTTCCTATAATAGTAGACATTAAGACCGAAATTTACCAATTTTTTCTGTTGACAAAAGATGAACAATCCGATAGAATAAATGAAACCCGAACAACTGAAGTTCGTAAAGTAACAAATAATATGCTTATGTTCGCTTAACAACCACATATTCGAGGACCAGATTTAGATGATCATTCGACAGTCAAAAAAGATATATCTGATTCTCCCGGTCGGCAATCCGACCGCGTGGCGCGATGGGCGAACGGCTATGAACATATAGCACATAAAGCAAAATAGAAGCTTTTCAGCCCGTTGCACCCAAAGTTGGTCAACGGGCTTTTTGTTTGCCCGTTGGTCGGGAACAGAAGATTTCAACAGCGCGTAAGGAAAAAGAGAAATGTTAAGCACATACTACGAAGATGAAAAAATATCCGGCAAGGAGAAGGACATTCCGACCAAACGGGCCTTCCTGCACCTTCTGCCGCTACTCAAAGAGCACCGCGGACGACTGTTGTTTTCGCTGGTACTATTAGCGGCGGCGACCGGATTATCGTTAGTCTGGCCGGTACTGTTAAAAGACGGGATCGATGGACCTCTTAAAGAGAGAGATTTCGACGCCCTGCTGGAAATCGGGTTTTGGATAGCCGGTATCCAGATAGTAACGGTTGTGATCCAGTATTTCATGCGCGTCTGGCTTGAAATTATCGGGCAGGACGTGATGCTTGATCTCAAGCAACGTCTGTTTGATCATATTTTATCGCTTGATATATCGTTCTTTGATCAGAATCCGGTCGGTCGCTTGATGGCCAGGGTTGAATCGGACACTGAGGCACTTCGCCTGCTCTTCACCAACACAGTGGTGCTGATTGTAGCGGACCTGCTGTTGTTGGTCGGGCTTTATGGAGTCCTGTTCTGGTACAACTGGCGGATGGCCGGGGTACTGGTGTTGTCGGTGCCTGTAATCGGCGTGTTGGTCTGGGTATTCCATCGCATAACGACGCATCGGTTTCTGGAGGTACGCAAGCGGATGGCCGAAGTTACAGCTACGTTGACCGAGTTTCTGCATGGAATGTCGATTGTACAGGTATTTCATCGTGGCGACTATGCCAAAAGTCGTGTGTTCAAGGTGAACGAAAGCAAGTTCAGCGAAGATGCTTATGTGAATATAGCAGTCTGTCTGTTTTTCAATACGGTCTTCTTTTTTGAGTATGTGAAGATCGGATTGGTGCTGTTGCTTGGGGCAAGCTTTGGCATGACGTTCGGGATGATGATAATGTTTTTGCTGTACATCTGGCGTTCGTTTGAGCCGATTTTCAGAACTTCGGAACAACTTTCGAATTTCCAGAAGGCGGTTGCCGGAGCCAAGCGAATATTTGCTCTGTTGGCTGAGAAGCCGAAATTCATTGACCCGGTACGTCCGGCATTGTGGCCGGGGTTGAAAAAGAGTATTCGCTTTGAGAATGTCTGGTTCTCGTACACCGATGATGAAAACTGGGTGATGCGAGATGTTAGTTTTGAACTGCCGGTGGGAACTTCACTGGCTTTAGTCGGAGTGACCGGCG
The DNA here is from genome assembly GCA_030619345.1 of Candidatus Zixiibacteriota bacterium. GTDB lineage: Bacteria > Zixibacteria > MSB-5A5 > GN15 > FEB-12 > JARGFS01. The sequence goes on from JAUXBO010000123.1 coordinate 2,027, forward strand.
GAGGGAAATCGACCGTTATCTCGTTGCTACTGCGATTGTATGATCCGCAGAGGGGACGGATCACAGTTGACGGTATTGATATTCGAGAAATGGCAATTGCCGACCTCCGTCGTCATTTCGCGCTGGTGTTGCAGGACATAATCCTTTTCCCCGGCGACATCAATTCGAACATCGGCCTTGATGCTGAAGGTGTGACCAAAGAGAGAATCAAAGCGGCGGCAACAACGGTGGAAGCTGACCGATTTATCACGCGGCTGCCCGATGGATACGAGACCGAAGTATCAGAGAAGGGTTCCAATTTTAGTCGTGGTGAGCGGCAGTTGTTGTCTTTTGCACGAGCGCTGGCGGTCGATCCGGACATCCTGATTCTGGATGAAGCAACCAGCTCAGTTGATCCTGATACGGAACGGCAGATTCAGAGTTCGCTCGACACGCTGATGAAGGGACGCACTTCGCTGGTGGTGGCACATCGTTTGGCCACGATCCTGAATGCCAACCAGATATTGGTGATTCGTCGCGGTGAAATAATCGAGCGGGGAACGCACACTGAGCTGATTTTGCAGAATGGTTACTACTCGCGATTGTTCCATCTGCAGTTTAAGAATAAGAATGGAGTCGCAGCAAATGCGTAGAAATAAATTTTTATGGATTTGGCAGTACTATCGCAGGCACTTTTATGTGCTGGGCGTACTGCTGATTATGACACCGGTGCAGGCCGTATTCCAGGTAGCAATACCGCGTATGTACGGCTTTGCGGTTGACTACATACAGGCGGGTCAGATACCGGATGACTGGCTGGCGAAACTGGTGGCTTCGAGTGGTGATGTGGTTGGATTGTCGATCATGGCAGCCTTCGGCTGGGCCTTTATTCTGCTCGGATTGGTATCGTCAATTTTGTACGCCTATATGCAGACGCATCGTGCCTGGATGAACTGCCGACTTGAGATGGAATTCCGTCAGGACTCGTTCGCTCATACGACAACCAAAGGGCCGGACTTTTTCAACAAATTCCGGACTGGCGACCTGGTCACGCGTATGACTGATGACGTTGCAGAAAAACTGTCATGGTTCGCATGTTCCGGGATATTCAGATTGTATGAAGCAATCCTGAATATCGCGTTCATTCTGGTGATGATGATCATGATCGATCCGGTCCTTACGCTGTGGACAGCCGGACCGTTGCCGATTTTGATTCTGATATTTTTCTTTTTCGCATCGTCGCTTGATAAACGGTACGACCATCTCCAGACTCGTATTTCTCGTTTCAACGATGTAATCGAGTCCTGTTTCTCGGGAATCAGGGTCGTTATGGCCTATGGACGGGAGAAAGCACAAAAGGATAAGTTTCATGAGGCTGCGGCTGACAGACGCAAGGCGGAGATCACGACGGTCAAGACTGTCGGGGTGATTGAGTCCCTCTGGTTCTATATCTGGCAGTTCGCGTTGGTGATCGTACTTGTGGCCGGCGGATACATGGTGATCAACAAAGGTTTGTCTTACGGCAACATGGCCGTCTTTATTTATTATGTCGTCTGGTTGGTCTTCCCCATGTTTGACATCGGGCAGTTCCTGGTCAAATCGCGGCAGTCGGCTGTTTCGATCACCCGTCTCAGGGAGCTCGAAGATATGGTGCCGATGGTGTCTGATAGCGGGATGGCTATGGGTGACGGAAATATCAAAGGCGGACTAAGCTTTGAAAAGGTAAGCTTTGCTTTCCCCGATTCGGACCGACAGGTAATCGATGATATCTCGCTGAACGTTGAATCCGGTGAGACTGTCGCTTTCGTAGGACGGATTGGCTCCGGCAAGACCTGGTTGGTCAATATGCTGCCGCGTCTGGTTGATCCGACCGGCGGTACCATAACGCTGGATGGCAGAGATATTTGTCAGTTCAGTCTCGATGATTTGCGGCGCAATATCGGATACGTCCCGCAAGAACCGGCGCTGTTCAGTGATACGGTTCGTAACAATATTCTGTTTGGACGAACGGAGATATCGGACGAGGTTCTGGACTGGGCGGTGGAAGTGTCACAGCTCAAAGATGAAGTTGAGATGTTTCCAGACGGCATTGAGACTTCGATTGGAACTCGAGGCATGTCGATTTCCGGTGGTCAGAAGCAGCGACTCGGTCTGGCCCGAGCATTGGTCGGGAAGCCAAAGATTCTGGTACTGGATGACTGTACTTCGGCGCTGGATTCACGGACGGAAACAGCGCTGTGGGACCGACTGCACGAAGTGATGCCGGAAATGACTTCGATCCTGATAACGCACCGACCGGATCAGCTGCAGAAGGCTGACAGAATTTTTGTCCTGGACGATGGTCATTTGATTGAGTCAGGACATCACGACGAGTTGATTGCGGGTAAGACGCTGTATGCTTCGATATATCGGAGATACCAACTTGAAGAACAAGTTAACCAGTAGACTTAGCTCAGGATAAAAAACGGCCCGGATGTAAATTCATCCGGGCTACCTTATACAGAACAAATTGGCAGGGCGAAATCTTGTACGAGCAACCTGATCAAATGGCGGCGAGTATTTTGACGACACCAACGACTAACCCCACAACAATTAAGAGTGGAATCAGTACACCGCCGACAACAGCGACTAATCCGATAATGAGGCCGATGAATCCAGCCACCAGTCCGATCAGCCCGCCGATGAGACCGAATATGGCACCAATGAGACCTCCGAGCAGTCCCATCACTTTGAGGCCAAGCACCATCAGGATTATCGAGGTTACAAATAATGCTAAGAGTAGTTTTCCCATTCCATCATCCCTTGAATTCGCATTGAACAGTCTATTCTTAATTACGACCTGTTTGGTGAAAAGTTGCATGACGAGATTGACGGCCCAATCTCAACCTGCGTACAGCAGATAAGTCTTTGAACAACTTTGCAATAGGGGTGAGCGTGAGAATGGTTGATAAAGGCTAAAAAGAGTGTATCTTAATCGACAATTGACAGAACAAATACTGAACCTGCTACAAAACAGCCGGAGTTATTGATGGCCGCAGAGAATGAAAATGCCTCCAATTTTATCAAAGAGATAATAAAGGACGACCTGAGCAAAGGCGTCCACAACGGACGGATAGCAACGAGATTTCCCCCGGAACCGAACGGGCATCTTCATATTGGACACGCAAAATCGATCTGTCTGAATTTTGGCCTGGCCGAGGAATTTGGCGGTTTATGTAATCTCCGGTTCGACGATACCAATCCGACCAAAGAAGAAACCAAGTACGTGGAAGCGATCATGGAAGATGTTCGTTGGCTTGGATATGACTGGGAGGATCGTCTGTTTTTTGCATCCGACTATTTTGACCAGTTGTATGAATTCGCCCTTAAACTGGTAACGGACGGCAAAGCCTATGTGGATGATCTGAGCGCCGACGAAATACGTGAGTACCGTGGAACACTTACCGAACCGGGAAAGAACAGCCCCTATCGGGAGCGGTCGACAGAAGAAAATCTCGATCTTTTTGAGCGCATGCGGGGAGGTGAATTTGATGACGGCAGTCGGGTGCTTCGGGCAAAGATCGATATGGCCCATCCCAATATGGTCATGCGCGACCCAACCATTTATCGCATTCGTCGAGCACACCATCATCGGACCGGCGACAAGTGGTGCATTTATCCTATGTACGATTTCACCCACTGCCTGAGCGATGCAATCGAAGGAATAACACATTCCATCTGTACGCTTGAATTTGAGAACAATCGCGCACTCTACGACTGGTTTATTGAAAACGTCAACACTGAGCACAAACCGCACCAGTATGAGTTTGCTCGGTTGGAATTCACGCATACAGTAATGAGCAAACGGAAGTTGCTGCAGTTGGTTGAAGACGGAATCGTGGCTGGCTGGGATGATCCACGGCTGCCAACGATCTCCGGTATTCGCCGGAGAGGCTTTCCGCCCGAGGCAATGCGAACCCTTACCGAACGAGTGGGAGTGGCCAAGAAGCGGGACACGATGGTTGAGTACGGCTTTCTGGAGCATGCCGTCCGCGAACAGCTAAACGCAACCGCGAATCGGGTGATGGCCGTATTGAATCCCCTCAAATTAATCATAGAGAATTATCCGCATGACAAGTCGGAGACGTTTGAGATTGTAAACAATCCCGAAGATGAGTCGGCCGGATCACGACAGGTCCCTTTTTCTCGTGAGATTTTTATTGAGCGGAATGATTTTATGGAAGAGCCTCCCAAGAAATTTTTCCGTTTGGCGCCCGGTCGCGAGGTTCGTCTGAGAGGCGCTTATCTTGTGACCTGTGAAACCGTGGTAAAAGATCCCGATACAGGTGAGGTTGTTGAACTACACTGCAAGTATGATCCCGACTCGCGGGGCGGAGATGCGCCCGATGGCCGCAAAGTTAAGGGGACTCTGCACTGGGTGTCAGTAAACCATGCCATTGATGCCGAAATAAGACTATATGATCATTTGTTTGCTCGTGAGAATATGAATGATATTCCGGAGGGCGCAGAATTTACAGATTTCCTCAATCCTGAGTCTCTGGTTGTTCTGACGGGATGCAAGATCGAGCCAAGTGTCGCGACGGCATCGGCAGGCGAAAGATTTCAATTCTTGCGACACGGATATTTTTGTGTAGACAGCAGGGATTCACAACCTGACAATCTGGTTTTCAATCGGACCGTTTCACTGCGCGACAGTTGGGCGAAAGCAAATAAATAGATCCCGCGATTCAGCTTGACTCCATAGTGCGACTCGGAAGCAACATAGCCATCAGCATGTCGACAAAGACAATTGCCGCACCGGCAATAAAAGTAGTCTGGTAGCCGAACGTATTCCACATCACTCCGCCCGCCACCGGGATTATCACCGCTGTTATGTGATTGGCCGTCATGCCGAACGAGAGGCAGTTGGTGACGTCTTCGGATGGAGCAATAAGTCGGAGGCCAAGCGGTCTTAGGAA
>JAUXBO010000005.1 GCA_030619345.1 Candidatus Zixiibacteriota bacterium
CCTCAGCGAAGATCACTCGATTAGTGTCGGGATCGAAGATATCTCCCACGATGGGGAACTTCTGGCATATTATCTCCGCACCGGCGGACAGGATGAAACGGAAATCAGGTTTATGGATTTGGAATCCAAGCAGAATCTTGCTGACGTTTTACCACGGGCCACGTATTCCGGCCTTTCAATTTCTCACGACAAAGAATCCGTCTACTATACCAAATTCGACGAGAATGGCCCCCGAGTGTTTTATCATAGAATAGGCTCCGATGTCACTGACGATAAGCTGATATTCGGCGAGGGGCTTCCCGGAGATCAATATATCGGCTCGCAAATCACCGAGGACGGCCGCTATTTGATTCTTCATGTGGCATACGGGTCAGCCGGACAAAAAAATGACATCTATTACAAAAAAATATCAAGCGACAGCCCGATCAAACCGCTCGTGAATGACATCGACGCCAGATTTAGTGCCCACGTTGCCGGTGATGATATTTTCCTGAAGACCGATTGGGAGGCTCCGAACGGACGCATCCTGACCGGAAATCTGAACAGGCCGGATGTTCGGAAATTCAAGGAGATTATCCCCCATTCGGACCTGGTTATGCAGAATCTGACTCTGGCCGGGGGCAAGCTCTGCGTTAGTTATCTCGACAGCGTTAAATCGCGGGTCTCGATTTTTGAGTTGGACGGCCGCCATATCCGCGATATAAGTTTCCCCGGACTGGGAACGGTTGGCGGTATCCGCGGTCGTTTCGGCAGTGACGAGGCTTTCTTCTCGTTCAGCTCTTATAATATTCCGTCAACAATTTATCGCTACTCGATCTCATTCGGTGATCGTGCTGTTTTCGATGCTCCCAATATTGAAGTCGAAAGCAATGATTTCGAGGTCCGTCAGGTCTGGTTCGAATCGAAGGACGGGACCAGAATCCCAATGTTTCTCGCTCACCACAAAGATATTCAACTGAATTCATCGAACCCGACTCTCATTACCGGTTACGGGGGATTCAATGTCAGCCAGAAGCCGCGCTTTGCCAGTACCTATATTACATGGCTGGAAAATGGCGGAGTGTTGGCTACCGTAAATCTCCGTGGCGGAGGGGAATTCGGAAAAGAATGGCACTGGGCAGGAATATTTGAAAACAAGCAAAACACTTTCGATGATTTTTACGCCGCTGCCGAATGGCTGATTGATAACAAATATACCTCTCCGGCCCATCTGGGTATTAGAGGTGGCAGCAACGGCGGATTGCTGGTCGGAGCGGCCCTGACCCAGCGACCGGAGTTGTACAGTGCCGTGATCTGCACCTATCCGCTTTTGGATATGCTTCGATACCACAAATTCCTGATGGGACCATTCTGGGTTTCAGAATACGGAAGCGCCGACAGCGCAGATCAGTTCGACTATATCCATGCTTATTCCCCCTACCATCACGTCACTGAAGGAGTTTCGTATCCGGCCGTAATGTTCATAACCGGGGATAACGATACCCGTGTTGATCCATGCCACGCCCGTAAAATGAGCGCCATTCTCCAGCAGGCCAACAGTTCCAAAAATCCAATTCTCCTGCGCTACGACACCAAAGCCGGTCATTCCGGAGGACGACCGAAAGCACAGATAATCCAGGAGACTGCCGAAGAACTGGGATTTCTCTTTTGGCGGCTGGGCAGCTAATCAGAATCTATTTGTGAGAATTTGGGAGCAGGCCACCACCTGCCCAATATCGTTCCAGATAAGCCTTGCCTTGATATACGGCAGTGAATACATTTGCTGAGCCGATACATAGCATTTGTTTTTTTGTTCGGTGCCCATATATCATGAAGCTGTTGTGAAATAATTCACAACTATTTGAACTGAAAGGGTAGTAATCTATGCCCGTAGTAAAATCCTTTCGGGGCCTGCGACCCCGACCTGACCTGGCGGCAAAGGTCGCCTCGCCTCCATACGATGTTCTTAGCAGCGATGAAGCGCGTGAACTGGTACGGAGTAATCCCCTATCGTTTTTGAGAGTCAACAAACCCGAAGTTGATTTTGAGAATACGACCGATGTCTATTCCGATCAAATCTACCGTCGAGGCCGGGAGAATCTGGACCGACTAACTTCCGAAGGAAGCATGACCAGGGATGAGAAACCTTCTTTTTATCTCTATCGCCTTACCTGGCAGGGCCAGAGTCAAACCGGTCTGGTCTGCCTGACTTCGGTAGCTGATTACGATGCCGGACTGATCAAAAAGCACGAGCACACTCGCCCTGAAAAAGTGAATGATCGGGCCCATCATATTCTGACTCTGGGAGCACAGGTCGGTCCCGTATTTTCAATATTCAAACAGAACGATACGATTAGAGCTTCTTTCCTGACGATCACTCAGGGAAAGCCGGATGTTGACTTTGAGGCCGACGATGCTGTACGCCATCAACTTTGGGTTATTAACGACGACCAGACAATCGAATCGCTGGCAACTGACTTTGAAAAACTAAGTGAGTTTTATATCGCCGACGGACATCATCGGTCAGAGGCTGCATCTGAGGTTTGTCGTCGCCTCAAAGAAAAAAACAAGTCACATTCCGGCGAGGAGCCGTACAACTATTTCCTCAACGTAATTTTCCCTGACGATGAACTGCGCATCCTCCCATATAATCGCATTGTCAAAGATATGAATTCTCTGAGTTTAGATCAGGTATTGCAAAAAGCTGGTGAGGCGTTTGAGGTTTCACCGGCAGCAAAGCCTCTGACTCTGACCGGGGAACATACAATGGGAATCTACTCCGGCGGCAGTTGGCATACCCTAAGAGCCAAAACGGGAAGATATTCTGAGGCAAAACCGGCCGAGAGCATCGATGCAGCAATCCTCTTTGAAAGTTTGCTGAAGCCAACATTGGGAATCGAAAATATTCGTACCGATAAGCGAATTGATTTTGTCGGCGGAATTCGCGGAGATCAAGAGCTTGAACGTCTGGTCGACTCCGGCGACTGGCAGGCAGCCTTCTCGCTTCAGCCGGTCACGGTAGATCAGCTTCTGGCTGTTGCCGATGCTTCAGAAGTCATGCCGCCCAAATCCACCTGGTTTGAACCCAAGCTGCGTAGCGGCATGGTTGTAAGTATTATTGAAGACTAATTGTATAAGGAACCAAGCTATGTTAATACTGATTTCAGATGCTTTTGACTCGACCCTCCCCCAGTTGTTGAGCAAATACGGTGAAGTTACCGACGACAAAGGTCGGGTAGCCGAGGCAGAAGTCGTGCTGATCCGCAGCAAGACAAAAGTGACAAAAGAGTATATCGATTCGGCCCCGAACCTGAAACTTGTCATCCGTGGCGGAGTTGGTCTTGACAACGTCGATCAGGATTATACCAAAACCAAAGGGATTGTGGTTCACAATACAGCCGATGCCTCTACGACAGCCGTAGCCGAACTGGCTTTCGCCATGATAATAGCTTTACCTAATCATATCGCCAAAGCCGACCAGAGTATGCGCGAGGGAAAGTGGATCAAAAAGGAACTAAAACGAACCGAGCTGTACGGAAAAACTCTGGGAATTATCGGCATGGGCCGTATCGGCACCGCTCTCGCCGTTCGCGCCCGAGCATTCCGAATGAAGGTTCTGGCCTGGCATCCGGATGTGTACTTTTCGGACTTCGCCGAAATCAGGCCAACTCTCAAAGAGGTGATGGAAGAATCCGACTATATGTCCGTACACATGCCGCTTCTCGATGCCACTCGCGGTCTGATTAACAAAGAGATGCTGGCTCACTGCAAAAAGAGTGCTTATATAATCAACACCGGTCGGGCCGGATGCGTTAACGAAGAAGATGTTGCTCAGGCGTTGAAGGACGGAAAACTGGCCGGCTATGCAACCGATGTCTGGCTTTCGGACCCACCAGACGGATCGCCGCTTTTTGATGCACCAAACACTCTGTTTGCGCCGCATATTGGCGCTTCAACGAAGGAGAATATGACGCGAATAGGACAGATAGCAGACAAAATCATTTTTGATTATGTAAATAAATAACTGACTTATCAGAGGTCCAAAATGGCTAATAGAGTATACAATTTCAATCCCGGACCGGCTACTTTGCCGCTGTCCGTGCTGGAAAAGATGCAGCAGGAAATGCTGGATTATCGCGGTACCGGTATGTCGATAATGGAATCGTCGCATCGCGCTCCGGAATTTGATCAAATAAACGAAGAAACGATAACGCTCGTCCGAGAATTACTCGGACTGGATGAGAACTACCATGTTCTCTTTCTGGGCGGTGGTGCCTCGACCCAGTTTGCAACTATCCCCATGAATTTTCTTCACGGCAACAAAACAGCCGCGTATGTTGATACCGGCTCCTGGTCCTCAAAAGCGATTAAAGAAGCGAAGGGATTGGGGACGGTTGAAGTGGTCGCTTCTTCCAAAGATAGCAGCTTCGACCATATCCCAGACCTGTCAAACCTGAAGTTAGACGATAACACCGCTTACCTTCACCTGACTTCCAACAATACGATCTTCGGTACCCAGTATCAGTCATTTCCCGACACCGGAAATATTCCCCTGATTTGCGACATGTCTTCGGATATTGCTTCGCGCGTACATGATTTTAGTAAGTTCTCCATGATCTATGCCGGCGCTCAGAAAAACCTCGGGCCGTCCGGGGTAACTCTGGTTGTGCTTCGAGATGAGCTGTTGAAATCGGCAAAAGATGATATCCCGATTATCTTCCGGTACGCCACCCACGCCGACAAGAAGTCACTCTATAACACGCCTCCTTCCTACCCCATCTATGTGCTGAATCTTGTCCTGCACTGGATCAAGGATCAGGGCGGGGTTGCCGGAGTGGAGAAAGTTAACCGGGCCAAGATGGAGCATCTGTATCAAATGATGGACCTCAATCCGGATTACTACCGTGGAACCGTCAAAACCGACAGTCGCAGCTGGATGAATGTCACCATGCGACTTCCAAATGAAGATTTGGAGAAGAAATTTATCGCCGAAGCCAAAGAAGCTGGTATGGTCGGCCTTAAAGGGCATCGCTCGGTCGGCGGGATTAGAGCTTCCATTTACAACGCCTTCCCGAAAGAGGGTGTCGACCACCTGGTAGAGTTTATGGAGAAATTCAAGGCCGCAAACTAAGTAGGTTTTTGATTATCCGATAATACGGCGGTCAGGATTGATCGCCGTATTTTTCATTTAGGAGGGAGTCATGAGTCAAAAGAGTTCAGGCTGGTGGGATGATTTTTTTCCAGCTTTCAAACCGCTTTTTGGAATCGTCAGCCCTGCCACTACTCGCCGTCACTTTCAATTTTTGTCAAAAAAACTGAATCTAACAGCGGGTTCGACATTTCTCGACTGCCCGTGTGGGATTGGTCGTATCGCGGTCCCTCTCGCCAAAGCGGGGGTGAAAGTAACCGGGGTCGATATTATTCAATCGTACCTGACGGACGTCGAACAATTATCCAGTAAGAAAGAGTTGAATATTCGACTGTTCCATAATGACATGCGGCGTATCCAATTCAAAGATGAATTTGACGCAGGCGGCAATCTCTGGACTTCGTTCGGTTTTTTCGAAAAAGAATCAGACAATCTGCTCGTTTTGAAAAAGATGTTCGCTGCACTAAAACCGGGCGGCAAGTTTGCCTTGCATCTCATCAACCGGGATTGGATCATGGCCAATTATCGAGAAAGCGATTGGTTTGAGTTCAAAGGTACAAAAGTTCTTGAGACGCGAAATTTCGACTTCACCAACTCTATAAGTTACTCTAAGTGGAGCATCATCAAAGAGGGCGAGGAGCAAACATTCGATGTCGCAATTCGTATGTATTCATATCATGAATTGGTTGCGATGTTCGAGAAGGTCGGATTTGTAGATATCGAGGGATTTGCAAACGAGAAAGAAGAGCCTGTTTCATTTAAGAACCAGATGACCTATGTTTTTGGCACTAAACCCAAGTAGAGAAAGCAGCCTGTATTAATGCGCCGCGAAGAGTATCAATCAACTAACCAGACCGATCTCAAAATGCTCTTTGATACTGTCTTGGTCGGGCAGTTAGGAATTATGACCGCCGAAGGATACCCGAGGGTGGTGCCGGTCAATTTTGCCGCAGTCGATGGAATAGTTTATTTTCATGGTGCTCCCGAAGGGGAGAAACAGGAAGTATTCCTAAAAAAATCAAAAGTTACATTCAGTATCTACAAGGAGTTTGCTTACATCCCCTCACATTGGCGAAGCGAGAGCTACGCCTGCCCCGCTACTCAGTTCTACAAATCAGCTCTAACCAAAGGGCGGGGAAGCATCATCGAGGAGCCCCATGAAAAGGCATCGGCCCTCACCGCGATAATGCAGAAACACCAGCCGGAAGGAATCTACAACCCAATTTCCCCGGATGACAAGATGTATCGCAAAGCGATTGAGGAAGTTACGATCTTCTGTATAAGGCCCGAGGCGACCAGTATAAAAGGTGTTTTTGGGCAGACGCTGACTGCGAGAGTTAGAAAGATGATTGCCGGAAAACTTCGTGAAAGAGGCGGGGAACTGGATGTCGCGACGGCCATAGAAATCGAGAATTCTCTTTGACCGATGCGGCCAAAGCCGGTATCCAACGGCAAAAAAGAGGCCAAACTTAGCCATTGATTTGGGGCACAAAAACTCAACTTGCCCCGCCTAAAACTTGACAAACGGCCATAAAATCAGTTTCATTTGGCGATACTGTGTTGGTCATTTATTAACAAAGTTGGAGTTGATTTGCCGCCTGAAAACAAGACCGTTACCACTTTCCCTGATCTTTTCGAAAAGTGCTACAACTACACAGCCGCCAAAAAAGTCATGGAAATGGGCATATATCCATATTTTCGCCCTGTCCAGTCAGCTCCCGGCGACGAAGTCGTTATTGATGGCCGTAAATGCATTATGGTGGGTTCCAACAACTACCTCGGACTGGTCAACGACCCCCGGGTCAAAGAAGCTGCCGCTGCCGCATCAAACAAATTTGGGTCGGGCTGCACTGGCTCCCGCTTCCTCAACGGCACTCTGGACCTTCATCTGGAATTAGAAGAAAGACTCGCCAAATTCATGCACAAAGAGGCGGTCCTGATCTTTTCTACCGGTTTCCAAACCAATCTTGGAGCTATCTCCAGTCTTGTCGGAAAAAATGATACGATTATTCTGGACCGACAGGATCACGCCTGTATCGTCGATGGAGCAAGACTCTCCTACGGGAAGATACTAAGGTTCGCTCACAATGACATGGAAGATTTCCGGCGAGTACTCAAAAGCGCCCGCAACAGCAATGGGCGGGGTGGTATTCTGGTCGTCGTCGACGGAGTTTTCTCCATGGAGGGAGATATCATAAAACTCCCCGAACTTGTCGAGGCTTGCAAGGAGTTTGGAGCTCGGATCATGGTTGACGATGCTCACTCGGTAGGTGTTCTCGGCCCCACGGGCGCCGGAACCGCCGAGCATTTTGATCTGGTTGACGAAGTAGAGTTGACGACGGGGACTTTTTCCAAATCGTTTGCATCGTTGGGCGGCTTTGTGGCCGGCGACCGGACGATTGTAGAGTACATTAAACACCATGCCCGCTCACTGATTTTTTCGGCCTCCATTCCACCGGCAAATGCAGCCGCAGCGCTGAAAGCATTGGATATTCTGCAGGCCGAGCCGGAACGACGTGAGAGACTTTGGAAGAATGCTACGAGAATGCAGCGTGAATTCAAGGATCTGGGTTTGAACATCGGCCACACCGCCACACCGATTGTGCCGATTGTGATTGGAGACGATTTTGATGCTTTTTCGTTCTGGAAAGAGTTGTTTGAGAATGGTGTGTTCACTAATCCGGTTGTCTCCCCTGCTGTTCCGCCCGGTCACGCCATGATACGTACCTCATACACCGCCACCCACACCGACAAGCATCTTGATCGGGTTGTCGAAGTAGTGGCAAAAATTGGTCGCTCTCAAGGGCTAATCTCGTAACCGCTATATGTTGAATATTGAAGTTGTTGAAGCTAAATCGCCGCGACAATTGCGGCAGTTCATAAAATACCCCAATGAGCTTTACAAAGATGATCCCAAATATGTAACTCCACTTCTCTCTGAGCGACTTGAGTTTTTTGATCAGAAGTCGAATCCGTTCTTCCGGACCGCCCGGGTCAAACTGTTCCTGGCCCACCGTGAAGGAAAAGTGGTCGGCCGCATTGCCACTTGCATAAATTTCAACCACAATGAATATCATTCCGAACAGGTCGGTTTTTTCGGCTTTTTTGACTGCCCAGATGACTATGAAATTGCATCCACCCTTCTGAAAGTGGCCATGATTACCATCAAGAAGGAAGGAATGACCAAGATGAGGGGCCCAATCAGTTTTTCAACCAACCATGAGTGTGGATTCCTGATTGAAGGGTCCGATTCACCGCCAGTAATCATGATGACCTACAATCATCCGTACCTTCCCAGATTGGCCGAAAAATTCGGGCTGAAAAAAGCAATGGACCTTCTGGCTTATGAAATGACCGGAGAGGGACAAATTCCAGAACGCATACAACGGATTGTCGATAAACTCAAGACCAGATCAAAAGTCAAAATGCGGAACATCAGTATGAAGGACTTTGACAACGAGGTACTCCACATAAATGACGTCTACAACGAAGCCTGGCAGCACAACTGGGGTTTCGTACCGATGGAAAAAGATGAATTCATTCATACCGCCAAAAACCTCAGGCAAGTGATCGACCCAGATTTGGTGTTCATTGCCGAAGTAGACAGCAAACCAGTCGGTTTCTGTCTGGCCCTGCCGGATATCAATCAGGCACTGATTCGCCTAAAGGGAAAGCTCCTGCCGTTCGGCCTCTTAAAACTCCTCTGGCATACCAAAATTCGTAACAAAATCAACCGAGTCCGAATTATCACGTTTGGAATAATACCGCAATATCAGGGGCGGGGGGTTGATTCGATGCTCTTTGCGGAAATATTCGACGCCGGAGTAGCCCGGGGATACCATCAGGCTGAGTTGTCCTGGATATTGGAAGCCAACGAATTGATGCGGCGCGGAGTCGAGCAGATGGGCGCCATCCCGTACAAGCGATACCGCATCGTTGAGATGCCGGTCTAATTCATTTCTGACAATTGACAATCGGTTCTGCCAAACGTATATATTCAGTATGTATCTGATCAAACCGAACCTGAGATTTCTGACCCCGACCATAATTATCTTCGCCCTGTTTATTTCGGCCTGTTCCAGCCGCTATCGGCTCGACCTCTATCTAACAGCCCAGGAAGAGCGGGGCAGGGCCAAAATAGAAACCACCGAGTTAGTAAAGGCGGCCGCTCTTGGTGAAATAGACACTGAGATAAGCTTGATTCCCGGTAACGGAGACGTGGCGATTGTAACCACCGGGCGACGCGGCAAATTGCTGAAAAAAGGCTCGCAATACGCGCTGGCTTTCGATGAACATCTTAGAGTTAAGTTGTACCTGGAGCTGCCCCTCGATCTTCACAAAGCTCAGTATCCAATGATAGATAATTCCTGTGCCCAACTTCTTGGAAATTTTGAGATGCCACCCGAGCAGAAGATTTTTGGTCCGGTTGACGGCCAGTTTAGTATCGACTCGCTGAAAGGCTCCATGCTCTATCTCACCGTGGACGGTCGCTTTGAGAACAAGGAGAAGCAGGTAATTGAACTGGACGGGCAGTTTAAGATGCGGATCCGCGACTGAGCGCCGCCTTCAGACTTTCCTGAAACAAAACGTATCCAAATTCATCAAACAGACAAAACTGCACATACTCAAGATTTTTGGCCATTGTTTGGAAGCCGCTAACCGTTGCTACCATCAGGTTCGCACAAGCTTTCATTGGAAAGTTACCCACCCCGGTTCCAAAAGCCGGGATTGCAAGGGACTTGATCCCCAATTCGTCAGCCAGATTAAGACTGCTCACCGTTGCCTGACGGATTAACTTGGCGGAAGTCCTGAGGTCCTGCCCCATCACAGCGGCATGGACGATCAGCTTATAGGGCAGATTGCCAGCCGTTGTGTGAATTGATTGCCCCGGATTAGCCGGACCTTTGGCGACCGCCTCGCGCTCAATAATCTCACCCCCGGCAGACTTTATGGCTCCCGCCACTCCGTCGCCCATCCAGAAATGGTTATTGGCCGCGTTCACGATAGCCTCTACCTCGGCTTTTGTTATGTCTCCACGAACAACTTCAATACGCACGGATTCTCTCCAATTAGACCAGGT
The DNA here is from genome assembly GCA_030619345.1 of Candidatus Zixiibacteriota bacterium. Classification (GTDB taxonomy): domain Bacteria; phylum Zixibacteria; class MSB-5A5; order GN15; family FEB-12; genus JARGFS01. The sequence continues at coordinate 10,209 of JAUXBO010000005.1, forward strand.
TCTTTTTGCTAATACCCGGCAACTCTGTTTCAATCTTCGTAAACAGCTTCCAGACCGCCAATCCAAATAGTGATCCAACCGCAGCTCCAACCAAAACATCTCCCGGATAATGAACGCCAACAGAAACACGGCTCAGAGCCACTATCGTTGCAAACGCCAAGAGATAGATTCGTGACCTGTGATAAGCCAGCGAGAACAAAAGGGCCTGTCCAAAGGCATTGGCAGCGTGCGCCGAGGGCATTGCTTTGCCTGCCCCGCAATTGACGAGCAAGTGGACATCCTGCAATGTGTGACAGGGCCGCATTCTCCCAATCAGTGGTTTCAGGACTGATGCTGAAGTCTGATCTGACAGGAGCAAGACAATCGCAGAGAATAAGCACAGCCACCGCATTCGATTATTGCCAACAACCAACATAATCAGCAGCGCCAATCCGTAAAGCAGCCGCAGCAGTGTGTTTGAAGTGATAAACGGCATCAGGAAATCTATAACCGGATTTGCCAGTTGAGAATTAATAAATATGAAGATCGCTTGATCGATTTCGGCTATGAACTCTAACATCTGAATTGAATCCTTACCATCATGCTACCGATACTTTTTGGGACCGCTTTTCAGGAATTTCAGTAGTTCTGCTTTGCACGGCAGTCCGGCCCGAGCCCCCGGTTGGCGGCACTTAATTGCGGCGACAGCAGCACCCAGACGGAGCCGTTCGGCAAGGTCCACACCGGTCAGTAGACCAAACAGGTATCCGACGTGGAACGCATCGCCTGCCCCGGTCGTGTCTATTGTTCGTACCTTGTAAGCTGCCTGAGAATAGAATTTGCCTGACTCATATCCCGTCGAACCTTTGATCCCCTCGGTTACTACAACTGTTTTCGGACCAAACTCTTGAAGTTTCCTAATCGCGTTTCGGGTGTTAGATGTGCCGGTGAAAGGAAAGACATAGCTGTCCGCCACCACCAGATGGTCAACGAATGGGAAGACATCGGAAACGTCATTTCTTGTAGATCCGATATCGAATGATACCGTCGCCCCACTTTTTTTTGCCCATCGAGCCAGTTTAAGAGTGGCTGGCATGTCACGACCGTCGAGATGCACCAGTCGAGATCGTGGGTACTGCGAAAGTTTCATATCGGCCGGTCGAACAAAGACTTCGCGACCTAATACCACCGTCCGTCTGCCGCTTCCCTGCTCGATCCAACCGGCAGCGACAGCTGAGGGTTTATTTCTCCTGACCGTGATAAACTTGGTATTGACTTTGGCCTGCCGGAGTTCATCAATCCCCATCTGACCGATGGGGTCATCACCCACTACTCCAATCATGGCGGTAGTAAAGCCGAGCCGCGAAAGACCCACTAAAACCGTAGGCACCGGTCCTCCTCCTTGCATGTGAAGAGAGTCAGCATCGATTTTCATCTCCGCCTCAGGGTAAACCTTGACCGAGTAAAGAACATCGTACGGCATGATTCCAAGCCCCAGGCAGTCAATCCGGTTCATGATCATCCTGCTTCTCAATCATAGCTTTTCCATTGCTGAGTTCTATTATGCTCGCAATAAGTCGCTCGGTGTGGCTCTTTCTGACGACCAGCCGTACTGATACCTTATCTGAGAATTCGGCTCGCTGGTCGAGTATCCCAAAAGTCCGAATCATCTTCATCAGTGGATTATATAAACCGGGCTGAATCTCAACCATAATTCTATCGCTGAGGAAATTCTCCCTGATACCCGCTTCGTCCAGAGAGAGACTGGCCACTTCCGAATAAGCACGCACCAGACCGCCGGTGCCAAGCTTGGTCCCCCCATAATAGCGAGTTACCACAATAATTGTATCAGTCAGTTCCCGTCCTTCCAATATGTCATAGATCGGCTTTCCGGCTGTCCCCGATGGCTCTCCGTCATCGGAGTACTTAAACTGCGGCTGCGGTCCAAAACCTATTCGATAGGCGTAACAATTGTGAGTTGCCGCGTGCTCCTCCCGCTTGATTGCTTCAAGAGTTTCCACTGCCTCTTCAATCGAGACAACAGGCCTGACACGACCTGTGAATCTGGAGCCTTTGACTTTCGTCTCAGCTCTGGCCAATTTGGCTGCTGAGAAATATCTATCGTCCATAACTCAATCAGACAAGGGATTTGACGATATCGTCAAGCTTGTCCAGACCTAACATCGGCAGGGCTCCATTTTTGACGGCGTTGGCGAGCGCGTCTTCATCGGCGAGAGCGCCCTTCCCCGGATCTATTAACAAGAATGTTAACTTCCCGGTTTGGTGACAGAATTCCAATAAATCCAGAGTACGTTTTGAATGCGAATAGATTTCGGTTACCACCACCGCCTGACTCATTCCGACCAGCAGCCGATTTGACTGCCGATAGTTTTCATCTGCAAATTCAGCCTCGGGACTAAAATCAGAGATTAGTCCTCCCTCTTTTGCAATATCTATTGCCACCGGCACGACCTCATCGGCTCGGATCTCTTCAAGGCCGGTCTCAGTCACTGCAAACGAAGTTGAGTTGGCCCGTTGGCATCCCAGGTGGGCGGCGGTATCAATTCCGCGGTAGAGAGAAGAGAGTACCTGCACTTTGGCTTTTGTAAAAAAATCCGCCGTCGTAATCGTCAGTTCAATCCCCTCGTTGGTAGGCTGGTCAGCCCCAATCAGAGCCACCGACTTCTTTCGGGACAACGGCAGCTTTCCTCTGACATACAGGATTGGTGGTGGGTCGTTTAGCTCGAAAAGGGATTCCGGGTATTCATCATCAAATCGTGTTGTCACCTTGATTCCCTTTTGATCCATCACCTTAAGGAATACTTCTGCATCCTCAAAGTATTGAGACACCTGGCTGATCTCGTTGGCTGTTTCGACTCCGATCTTGTCGATAGCCATCAGACCGCCGGAATCGGCCCTGACAATCCTGTCTAAGTTGCCAAAGTAATGCAAAAGCGCTTCAAAGAGGCGCGGACTGACATCAGCAAACCGGCAAAGTGCAACTGTTTTGATTGTTCTTTCATCAAATTGAATTGGCATCCCCCAATGTGCTTAGCACGACTCTCTTTGTCAATAGAACACAATTGATATCTCAGACCGTTGATAAACTTGAAAATAACGGTCAATCATGTTATTCTGGATCAGAATATAAATAACCTAAGGATGAAAAAAATGAAGCGTGTTTTGTTGATACTTTTCGCATTGGTTCTTGTACTCAGCTGTTCCCAAAAGGGATCCGATACTGACACTTATCTCAAAGAGGGGCAAAAAGCTTTTCTTGCCGGCAACTACAGCGAGGCCCGAGATTTATTTGGAAAAGGGCTGACTCTGGCTCCATCAAATCAGGATATGATCTACTATATGGGGCTGAGCTATCAAAAAGAGTACGTGTATGATTCCGCTCTTTTTTACGTTCGCAAAGCGGACCTCTTGTACCAGAGGAATCGGGAGATTAATCTCGCGCTCGTTCAAATCGCGCCACAGGTACAGAACTGGGAACTGGCCATACAGGCTATGTTGACCCTGATTGAACTTGGAGATTCCCCCAAGCAGTACTGGGCGCAACTGGCTGAATACAATGCCTATCGGAAATACTATGTCCATGTACTTTACTACACGCGGAAAATTGTGGAGCAGAGCCCTGAAGATACCGCGGCCTATTTGAGACTCATAGGTGCGGCCGTATCCGCCAATTCACTCTATACTGCTTCCGCGTTCCTTGATACAGCAGTGGACAAATTTGGCCCACGCGATGAGTTTATGGCTAATCGTGGAGCAATCCATTCGTTCCGTGGTCAGTATCAAGAGGCGGAAAATATCTTTCGCAATCTTCTGGCCAAAGATTCAGCTAACACTTTTTATAAGCTAAATCTTGCGAGTACCCTTGCCTCCTTTGATCGACGTGATAAGAAAGAAGAAGCGCTGACGCTGTTACACGTAATCAAAAATGAGTTAGGCGTAGCTTACGGCATTGACTCGCTAATCATCAGAACTTCGCAGGAACTTGAAGATATGGATTAATTAAAAACGGGCAGGATTATCGCTAATCCTGCCCAACGCAGGGCTGTCTCTAGGATGAGACAGAGGGGGGTCTTTTGAGTCACTAAATCTACTTAATTTAACGTCAGAGTCAACTCATTTGTTCGTCGAAATCTCAAAAAAAAGAGGTTCCTCACGACCAAAAACGTGATCAATCCATTCCTCTCTTCATTCGGTAACTAAAAAAAACCGGGAGTCAAAGCAGACTCCCGGCTCTATATCATCCATTTTCAGCAATTACAATAGCTGAAAAGCGAAATAAAGTCCATTAGAAACCGTCTTCACTCCGGCTGTTTCCATCGGATGAAACTTGAGGGCAGTTGAGTTTCCATCGTCCCTGGAAGAAACCTTCAGGATGTCCCTGGGCCGCTTTGTACTTGCCTCTTAGCTTGCCGATTTCTCTCCGAGAAGCATCATAGATGCTGCCTTCGAAAAACCCGCCCGGCATAGCAACAGCATTCTCACTCATATTGGTGAACGGATGCGATCGCCAGGTACCTTTGAGGAAGCCCTCGAATTTACCGGATTCTGATATCCACTTGCCAAAGAACACTCGGTGACCGGCATCGTTGATGCCGTAATGGCCATGGAGAAATCCTCGGATTTTTCCAAAACGCGAGTACCATATGCCGCGGAAGACTCCATCACCGTTTTCATCCACACCCCAGTGACCGGCCAGGAGGCCGCGCGGACATGGATAACGGTCAAGTCGGATCCCATGTAAGGCTACCGAATTTCCGTCATTCAGTGTCACAATTGTATCAAGGGTTGCTATTTCACCAAGAGAGAAATCCTGCGAATACGGACCAGTCACAAACGACACAGTAACGGGCTCTATTACCGGCATTACAGTATCTATAACCACTATCTGACTGCTGTCACCCAAGGAATCAACAACATATGTTATTGTCGTATCAAAAGTAGGGGGTACAGGTGGAATTATCAGATCGATTACTATGCCATCATTGTGAACGGTGGTCTTGGAAACCCACTCGACTAACTGTCGGTCAGTTCTTTCAATTAGATAGTCCTGCTCCGGTTCAAAGCGAATGAGTCTTCGGACGACTTCAGCGCCGCGCGTGATCGTTAGTGATCCGGTCCAATCGGTCACATTTACAACGGTGGAATCGTATTCAAGCATGCCCCACACGGCACAAAAACGATAAAATCCAGCCTCCGGGTCAGCGAGCATGGAATCAACCACGACCGGTGACATAATTGGATCAACGTATTCTTCTTCTTCGGCAGCGGCGGCCAGAAGTTCCGTATCTCCAAATCCGATCTGCTCGGAAGTAGCGCTATAGCCGCCAAACTCATCTTCCAAGTTGATCCCGTTGGTGGCGAGCTCATTCTCCACACTGTTGTCCGAGCAACCAATCACCCAGAAAAGAAGCATAGTGGGAAGTAGCACGATTAAGGTCTTTTTCAGCATTACTCTGATCTCCTGTATAGGTTTGTTTTGATCTGGTTCAAGATAATACCAATCAAGCCGCGTGCCAAAACCGCCCACTTGGGTTAAGTCGTTGATATTTAAGGGGATGCGCTTACGTCAACACTCAGGCAATTTCCTGATCGTACGTAGCGGTACGTACCGAGTGAACATTCGGGTACAGAATCAAATGCCGAAACAGGACTGTCGTGGTATCTATGCTTTGCGTTGGTCTAATAATCTAAGGATTGAGTCTTTGTTGATGGCGTCGGTCGCGATGGCTTCATCACTCTTTTCTTCCTGCTTCCTATTTTATCTGATGTTGCTTTAGCAGACGTACCATAATCCCGTTCACACTTTCCAATCGCTTCCTCGCCTCACTTTGATTGCAGTTCAGCTTGTGCATAACTATGGCTATCTTAACTGACCCATTAGCCTCCGCAAGAAGTCTGTCTGCCCGTTCCAGTGAGATGTTTAGCAAATCAATGAGCATTTTTCTTGAACGAGCGGCAAGTTTGTCCGACGTAGCTTGCAGATCGATCATTAAGTTGCCGTATGTCTTGCCCATCAGCACCATCGCGGTTGTGGATATTATGTTCAGGGCCATTTTCTGGGCCGTGGCAGATTTCATCCGAGTAGACCCAGTGATTACTTCCGGACCAACCGGGAAGCATATTAATTGATCGAGCTTCTCGATGATCGGATCAGCCAGAAACTCCGCGTTGGTCTTATTGCAGATGATAAATACTGTCGCCGCACCTTGTTTTTGTGCATACTCCAGTCCGGCCAGAGTATACGGCGTCCGTCGTGACGCGGCCAGACCGATCACGAGATCAGACGAGTCGATGCTTCTCTTGTCGAGATCTCTGATTGCTTCTTCACTACGATCCTCTACCCCCTCCCTGGATAGAATCAGGGTATCATAACCGCCCGAGATAACGCCGATAATCTGGCCAGGATCAGTCCCGAATGTGGGCGGGCACTCGGCTGCATCAAGAACACCCAATCTTCCCGAGGTCCCGGCTCCGATATAGAAAACGCGCCCTCCTTTTTGCAAAGTCAAGGCATAGAGCTGCGCCACGGCGGCCAGTTTTTCTAACTCCGACTTCACTACCTGAGCTACAAGCTGATCTTCGGAATTAATTACGCGAGCGATTTCCAGTGGTGACAGCGAATCGATGGTCGCTGACTTTGGGTTGGACAATTCTGTGTCCAACTCAGCCAATTTGTCAATAAGTTTACTGAAGTCTGTCATCGGCACAAGGTATCTTGCAGCACCGAGTGCGGGCAACCAAAAAAGTCTAAAAGAGTGGTGTAATTATCGAACGTATGGCAGTTTACTGGCTGGTTACGTGAAGACTGTCAAAGGCAGTCACGACAACGGACCCAAAATGCCCCTTGATCTTTTTCTCGTCGATCGATTGCGGCCTTTGATCGGGAATCGGCACCGGAAGAAGTATATCAGCAAATTGTTTGTCCGGTGATCCATTGTATGCAAAGACATATATGTAGTACATGCCGGTGTCGACAACCGTGCCAGCGTTTACATAAAAGGCTGTGTCCGGCCTCAGGCTTCCTGCCGTTACATGTTCCCCGGCGTACACACTGTAACCAGCACCGGTATAGGCAAGATCGGATTTCACTACAGCCATGATATAACCATCAGCCATGGCCGATCCGGACCAATCAAGACTCACACTTCCGTCAGTTGCTCGCCATTGGTGGTTAGGCGGGTCTGATATGGTAACGTCGAAACTTCCCCCGACAGCAACACTGAAAGTATCTGTAAACTTACCGTCATCAATTATAGACAAAGAAAAATTGCCAGCCGGATAGACAGTATCAGGAGAGACCTGGTGAGAATAAACGGAATCAAACAGGCCCAGTGTATGATTGAACAACAGGCTGTCGGATCCGAACAACAACGTAGCTGTGGTCAGGATAGAGTCATTTCGAGTGAGCTTAACGGCTGTACGTATATTGGAAAGATTCGCGTCCTTGACCAGAACCCCTTCCAATCCATATTCATTGATGGTGGTGATTTCATTCTTGGACGGATAACTATCACAACCAAAAACTCCAATTACAGTCACCGCAACAAAAGCCAATAGAATCAGCTGCCTGGATATTTTTTGCTTAATTACCATAGTAAGAGTATCGGCAATGAATGATTACTGATTTAACTCATTTTATTATACGTAAAAACCGCCGCCACAAGGCATTATTCAGGCCAAATAAAAAAGCTCGACAGTCGGGTATTAACTATCGAGCTTCCACACAATCACCGAAGGAGATTATTGGGCTTTATTGAACAGGAATTTTTTCAGGATTATTTCAGCCGGGCAGAATCCGGTTACTGATGACTGCAGCAGATTGAATCCCACAAAGGCCGTTAGCAGCAGCCACAACGGGGACATAAAGTAGTACAGGACCAGCGATATCAGTATCATGCTGCCGGCCATCATTCTCACTGAGTGTTCTATAGTCATTTTCGTTTCTCCTAAGATTAGAACCCGTAGGTCATTTTTGCATAAATATTATCGTTCAATCTGAACTGACCAAAATCAGTGGCAGGGTTCTTTCCATCGAAAATATTTCCGCCGGTGGTCAGTGTAATCTCGTCAGTATAATTATACGTGACCGAAAAACGGGCGTACATATCCTCTTCCGAAGGAGAATAGAACAGAAAACCGGACAATTGGATAAGTTCAGAATTGAGCAACTTTGTTACCCGGGAAGTCAGGAGGTGATTAACTTCATCCCGAACATATCCCCCGAACATTGTCTGCTGCATTTCATAAGTCTCATAATCCGTCAACATGTCGGCCTGCCACTGGATATTAGCCGTAAGATTTTCCGCGATCTGTCTTTCAAACCCGAACAGGCCTTTAATCGATGAATTTGGCACTAACGGATTATCGTTGTCAGGATCATCATGAGAATCGTAGTAGCCACCCTCCAGCCAGAGGATACCGCCCATCAACATACCCCTAATCGACGCTCCAAAGACGTTCAGTTCCGGATAGTATGGAATAGTATCCGGCCCGGTGGGAAAATCAACAGCATGCATTCCGGTTGGATTCTTATAAAACCCTTTGTAGAAGTAGGCTGAGGAATTAAAGTTACCAACCTGCCGACTTAACCTGAGAGCAATTTCACTATTCTCGAATTTTGATTCCGGCAATGGAACTTCCCCACCCATACCGGTGCCAATAAACATTCCAGCCATAGGGTTGTAGAAACTAAGGTTCTCACCAGTCGGAAGGCGGTTTGGCTCAAACCGCGGCGACCAGACTAATGTCCAGGACCCAATTGGATTATAATACTCAAATCTAATCGCATCTTGCGGTGCCTTGAGGTACTGGTCATCGCGCCCTACAAAGAACGAACGGTAGTCTTTGGCAAACATATCATTGATGAACAGAAGATCGCCGGTTCCCCAGGTCAGTATCTGTCGACCGACTTTTATGTCGATGTCATCTCCCACGCGGAACTTGAAATAACCTTCGCGGAGTTCCCAGTTGTAAGTTGGCTCCAGCGAACCGTCGTAGACAAAGTCGAGACGACCAAAAAACTCACCACCATCGCCAAAATGTTCGGCCCTGAGCTGCATTCGGGATTCCGCAACCGTATATTCCGAAGCGGTCGGATTACTCTCGTCAAGACGTCCTCCAAAGAGAGTCTGCATGAAGCCATCGAGATCGACCGCAGCCATGGCCGGACTGAAGGACGCAACCGCCGCAAATAATAGTATTAGTATAATTTTACGCATCGTATCAACCCTTCCTACTTAATGAACTTACGCGGCGGGTTTTTCAAATAACGTTCGCTGAACAGATCACTGGTAAGCCCCTGATTATAGGAGATACTTGAGAAAACGATAGTTGATTTGCGGTTTTTCTTAACATTCTGCATCGAACGCGCTGTGACCGTCAAAATACCATCAATCTCTTCCACTTTCTCAGCCCGGAAAATCCTCCGGAGCTTGTCCTTTTTATCGTAGTATTCTTCCCGAAGTGGCAGGTAGGATGTTTGATCGACAAAGGTCAGCTTACGTGCAAATCCCTTATACGGCTCCAGCGGTATGGATTTGATGACTAAAACCGAAGCACCATCAATAGTCGAATCTTTGACAACACTATGTGTGTCTTCGCTCCAATGACGCCCGGAAACATCTTCATAGCTGAAGTCCGAGCCGACAAAGCTTGAGTTTTTGTCATCAGCCGAAATCGGTTTTACCAGATCAATGGCCGGAACATATATCCAACGGGCATCGGTCGCATCCGGATTTTTGTGAACCATGAAGGTAAGCCGAGATACATCAGATGGCTTCCTGAAATAGGTGTAGTATTTCTGTGCACCGCCATCGGACTCATCGAGCCGAAGCATCGTGAACTCTCTGATCCTCTCTTTCCCCTTTTTGTCGACAATAGTCATTTTGACTTCGGCAACACCGTCGTCGGCTGAGTAGTAATAAGCCAGATGAGACTTTTTCATAATCTCGGCGGCATCCTCAGCGAACAATGACCCGGCCAGCGTAAATGATGCCAGGAGCATGACTATAAATGCGGCTATTAGTTTTTTCATGACTCTTCTCCTATATTTTTCATATTGTCTTCATATTAGTTTACGAATTATTTTTTTCCGCGACGGCAACGTGCTTATGCGCATCCTTGCCGGGCTTGAACAGACTCTTGCTGAAGGTCTTGAGAATCGCCGGCAATAACAACATGGTTACCAGTCCCGAGACTATCATGATGGCCAGGAAGAATGATCCCACTGTGATATAAGGCACCAGCGATGAAAACAGCATCGGGACAAATCCGATCGCAATGACCAACACGTTGCGGCTGATAGCCCGACCGGCCCCCTCGAATATTTCATGGAACGACTCATTGAAATCGTTATTCCGTTTATAGATCGTTCGCACTCGTTGGATAAAGTGAATTGCAAAGTCAATTGATAATCCCAGAGTCAGCGATGACAACACCGCCACCGGCATATCGTATGGTTTTCCGATGTAGCCAATAAATCCGTAGATGGCCATGATCGTAATCGTAAGCGGCAGCATAGAGATTAGTCCCCACTTGAACGACCGGAACAGAAAGACCATCATCAAGAATACGACCGCAAACGCACTTACCAGCGAACGGCGCAAACCAGTGACCATCTTCTCCTGCCAGATGATATTGATGTACGGAAGCCCCGCCCAACGAATTTCAAGCGGCACCGGGGGAGGATTGTCCTGGAAATACTGGCTCATCCTGTCGACTACGGCGGACACTTTCTGATTATCACCATTGTTCATCTGAACCCAGAGATTTGCGCGATCATAATCACTGGTGACAAACTTAAACAGATCATCCGGATTACCACCCGACATTTCGAAAATGAACAGCAGTTGGGCAACTTCGTCCTGATTTTCTGGAATAGATGCTTTGGATGAGTCAACCTCAAAAAGTTCGTAGCGGACTTTCTTGACAATGTCTGTCAGACCGGTTGTGGCTCCCACCACCTCATTCTTGTGCAACTCATTCTGTACACCTTCAATGTATGTCAGTACGGCCGGGTTCTTGATGCCGTCAGAATCTTCGGCATCAAATACCAGATAGTTCATATATGTACCGGCCAGATGGTCATTCATGGCGGCATCCGCCTGTCTAATTGGATGCGACTGTTTGAACCATTTTACCGGGTTGTCATTGACAACGACCATGGAAAGTCCTACGGCGGCGATCACAATCACCACCAGGGCACCGGCGATAATTCTGTAATTGTGTTTACCGGACAGATTGCGGAAACTGTGCATGACTTTGGCGAGAATGCCGTGCTCGTCATCGGACTTACCGAAATTCCTCAGTGTCTTGTCCGATATCAGCATGGCGATGGCTGGATTGAGAGTCAGCGACAGGAACCAAGCCGTAATAATGCCAAAGGCTACAAATACCCCGAAAACCTGCACCGGCGGAATTGGCGTCAGGGCCAGCGAGATAAACCCGGCCACGGTGGTCATCGAGGTAAACAGCATCGGTACGAACAACTCATTTATCGCATGGCGGATGGTGGCATCTTTGTGTTTGTACCGTTTATAGTGATCATGAAACTCAGAAATGATATGGATCGAGTTGAGAACCGAAATTGGCATTAGAAAGATCGGGATCATTGACGACATTATATGCACCGTATTACCGGTTATTATGAGCAGTCCCATCGACCAGATAATGGACATAATAGCTACTATCATCGGAGCAAGAATGATTTTTGCCTGTCTGAAGAACAGAAGCATCAACAGAAAGATTATCAACATGGCCGCCGGCGCCGAATATGCCATCTGGATAAACATCTCAGCGCCAAAAGAATCTTCGGCAACCGGAAGTCCTGCGATATGATAGGTTTCGTTTCCGCCATATTTCTCGGTGATGGAAGTGATCTCCCCCGCTATAC
>JAUXBO010000131.1 GCA_030619345.1 Candidatus Zixiibacteriota bacterium
GACTACCCCTCAACGATCCGTCCGGCGCTGGAAATCATCGATCTGTCCGAAGGGATGACGCGTGTTGCCGGCATGTTTGCCATGATCCAGAAGGACAAAGTCTATATGTTCGCCGATACTACGGTCAATATCGATCCGACCGCTGAAGAATTGGCCGAGATTGCTATCTGTTCGGCAAACGTGGCAAAACGATTCAATATCAAACCGAAAGTGGCAATGTTGTCGTTCTCCAACTTTGGTTCGGCACGGACCGAGCAATCGGACAAGGTTGCCAAGGCAACTCGGATTGTTAAGGAGAAAGCTCCGGATCTAATAGTCGAAGGTGAAATGCAGGCCGACACCGCCCTGATGCCGGAATATCTGACTAAGCGTTATCCGTTCTCGCAACTTACGGAACCGGCCAATGTCTTTATTTTCCCGGACCTCAATTCCGGGAACATTGCTTACAAGTTGGTTCAGCGTATGGGCGGGGCCGATGCAATTGGCCCGATCCTGATGGGACTTTCCAAGCCGGTGCATGTGCTTCATCCAACTCTGGGAGTGAACGAGATCGTCGATATGGCCGGGATTGCGGTAGTCGACGCACAGAATTCTTAGACAAATTGGCCGATTAAGTAGGACTCCAATGTGAAAAAGTGGCTTCGGCCACTTTTTTATTGCTCTTTATCGGGTCCTTCGGTAAACTTAGGGCGACTTATTTCGATATTAGAATTATCGGAACTGACTATGGACCAGTAAGATAATAGGCGAAGGGATTCCGCTTGGGCTTCTTCAATCTCCTCTCGAATGACATCGGTATCGACCTTGGTACGGCTAATACTCTTGTATACGTACGTAATCAGGGGATTGTGCTCAATGAACCCTCGGTAGTTGCGATAGAAAAATCGACAGGCAAAGTGCTGGCTATCGGATCGGCGGGTAAAGAGATGACCGGTCGTACACCCGGAAGTATTGCCGCTATACGTCCCTTGAAAAATGGCGTAATTGCCGATTTTGCAATTGCTGAAAAGCTGATTGCTGACTTTATCCGACGCGTGGTGAAGACTAAACTACTCATGAAGCCACGTGTTGTAATTTCCGTTCCGTCGGGAATTACCGAAGTAGAAAAACGTGCTGTTCGTGACTCAGCCGAAAATGCTGGAGCCCGTGAGGTTTACTTGCTACAGGAGCCGATGGCGGCTGCTATTGGTGTTGGCCTTCCGGTTGAACAGCCTTCCGGTTCCATGATTATTGATATTGGTGGTGGAACATCAGAAATCGCCGTTATAGCGCTCAATGGAATTGTCAATGATACTTCGATCCGCGTTGCCGGGGATGAGTTAAGCGACGCTATCATTATGTACCTCAAGAAGAATTATAACCTACTGATCGGTGAATTGACGGCCGAGGAAATTAAGATTCAGATCGGCTCAGCCTTTCCGTTGGATAAAGAACTCTCGCTTGATATTCGGGGACGCGATCTGGTGGCGGGCGTCCCGAAAACCCTGAAATTATCCTCGGTTCAAGTTCGTGAAGCGCTGTCAGAGACAATCGATATAATTGTCGAAGCTGTCCGGCAGGCGTTGGAACGGACTCCGCCCAAGCTGGCTTCAGATATTCTGGAACGCGGAATAATCCTCACCGGTGGAGGAGCCTTGCTCCGTGGATTCGATCGGCGGCTCAGGCAGGAAACCAACCTGCCGGTTAACGTGGCCGAGGAACCACTCCTTTGTGTGGCGCGCGGAACCGGCAAGGTCCTCGAAGATTTCCCAAATTATGTTCAGGTTCTTGAAAAGAGCCATCGAGACTAAAGAGTTCCGATAGAAACAGCAGCCGGAGTAGTTCTCTCCGGCTTTTTTATTTCCCTAAATCTGACTATTAATCTTCATTTAGGCTCGAACTGTCTTACAGATGAAAAACTGAGGATGACTCAAAGAGCAAAGAAAATAGAACAGTTGGCAGAAAAAGCAAGACTGGGAGATCAGAGAGCTTTTTCGGAACTAATGAAGGCCAAGATGAACGAGATTGTTGCTATGACATATAAAATGACCGGAGACAGCCAGGCAGCGGCCGATCTGGCGCAGGAGACATTCATTGCTGCTTGGAAAAACCTGGGCTCGTTCCGTGGAGATTCATCGGTCTCAAGCTGGTTGTATCGAATTGCCGCCAACAAAACGCTCAATCATCTAAAAAAAGAAAAGAAATACAGCTCATTTGATAGTGTTCCTGATGTAAACATTCAACCGATTGACCACAGTCCTGAGGACCCTTCGCGCCTGTTAGAGAAAAAGCAGCTCCGCGAGGAGATGCTGGATTTTATGCAGACTCTCCCGACCCAGCAGCGCCTGGCTTTTGAGCTTCGCTTTTACAAGCAGCTCTCTTTCGCGGAGATTGGTGAAACAACTGGTAGCGCTTTGGGCACAGTAAAGACCAATTATCGCGAGGCAATCAAGAAACTTCGCAAGCACGCGATTGAAAGCGGATGGCGACAATGAGATGTGAACGAGTACAAGAAGAGTTGATGCTGAATATTGGAGTGGAAGCTCTCTCTCCCGAGGTTCTGGAGCATGTAGGGCAGTGCGCTGAATGTCGCGCTGTCAAAGACGATCTGGACCGCGTACTTCCCAACGCTCTGAGCGATCAGGCCTTTAGTTTGTCAGATCAGGTCTTGCGAGAAATACAAGAGAAAGTAGAAAAGTCAATTGCACCGCAGCGGATTTTCTCCGTCCAAAGAGCGCTGGCTATTGCGGCTTCGGTCGTACTCGTTGTTGGTGTGTCGTATGTTGGTTTTAGGTCCGGCGGAATCGATGATCCGTTTAATCTTCCTCCGGATAGCTCAGCTGATACCTTCGTGCAAACTTTCGATTGGCTGGAGTCTGACGCAGATTCACCTTCGATGGATGCACTTTTTGAGAGCGTGGATAGCGATCCTTACCGAAGCAGTTACGACTTACTTCTGGAAGAAATCACGGACGAGGAGTTGGAGTATTTGGAAAACAATCTTAGTGCCGGGGAGCTGCTCTGATGAAGAGACATTATTCAATTCTGTCCGTGACGGCAATGCTTGTATTGGCGTCGAGTGTAATAGCCACCGACCGTGAACCGGTCGCAGACCAGCGGCAGGAGCAAACAGTTGAGTGGGCCCATTCTCTCTGTTTTGAGCAGTCTATGGAATTTGCTCAGCTTATGCATGGCCCGTTCATGCAGCCACCCCACCGTGATGGTCACGGCACCGGCCGCGGCATGCCGTTCATGAAGCGACGTGAGCGATTGGAACGCCTCCGCATGAAAAAGATGTTGGAAGTTCTCGAACTTGAGCCTCAGCAAAGGGACAGACTGCTTGATTTTGTCAAGCAGTACCGCAAGGAGATGGTGAATCTATTTGCGGAACGATCTATGCTGATAGATCGATTAGCCGACGGAATCCATTCTGACGTTCCCAAAGAGTCGAAGATCAGTGGTTTGCTTGGCGAAGTCGAACTACTTGAGAAAAAACAATATGAGCATCGCGCCAAGTTTATGAGACAGGCAAAAAAACTACTCAGCGCAGAGCAGTTGGCTCGCTTGCTGGTTTTTCAGGAGCATTTTGAAGCAAATATCTTTGAGAAACTCAGAGGAATGAGACAACATAATCCTCGAATGCAGAACCGGGGGCCGCAGGAACAGAGGGACAGCGCAAAATTCTATAAACAAAGTACTGATGGATAAAACAAAAGGAGTAATGAAATGAAAAAAGTAATCGTAACACTGATGGCCATGTTTTTGCTATCTACAACCGCATTTGGACAGCAAGGAATGAAGAGAGGGCATGGCGGGGGGGGCGATGGCGATTGGGATGGACGACGTAATAACCAGTCTTATGATCATGGCCGCAAATTTGGCTGTGATCAACGCGGACATGGCTTTGAGGGTCGTCGCGGTGGAGCGCCCGGTGGTGGAATCGGGCACATCATGGCCATGGCAGATATGCTTGAGCTGTCCGACCAACAGGTGGACCAGCTAAAGGAATCGATGGTCGCTTTCCAGATGGAGCGAATCGATCAGCAGGCCGAACTCCAGAAGGCAAGACTCCACCTTCGCATGCTCAAGCATGATTCTGATGCCTCTGAGGCGGCTGTCATGAAAGCTATTGACAAAATGTCTCAGCTACGAGCCGAACTTCAGAAGATGAAGTATCGGCATCACAAGAGCATGAAGTCGGTTTTGACTGATGAGCAGAAAGCCAAGCTCGAGGAGCATAAGATGAATCCACCCGGAGACAAGCCCGGCCGCAGTTTTAAGCAGCGGCGTGGATTTGGCGGCTGATATAGAAATCTAAAAACTTCCCAACCTCCCGCACAACACACTAAGGGTCCGCACCGGCGGACCCTTAGTGTTATCGTTCAAGTCGTTAGCCACGTCAACTGACATTTTGGCGGAATAGTGGCAGATGTGCTTGACCCGTCCTTTACTCCTGTGTATCTTAAGCGTCATGAAGGATATAGATAAGATTCTGAAATTTATCCGCGATAAATCCGAACGCCCGATGAAAATGAAAGAGCTGGGGCAAGCTCTAAATATTTCAAAACGTGAGTATCCAGGATTTCGCAACATAGTCAAGCAGCTCATCACAGAAGGCCGTTTGGTAAAACTGAAACGGGGGAGAATTGGCGTCCCCGGTCAGATGAATATAGCGGTTGGACCGATCTCGATCACGCGCGGTGGTCTTGGATTTGTCACCATTGAGGGCGAAGAGAGGGACATCATGATTCCCACTACCGGTTTGGAGACGGCTCTGGATGGGGATAAAGTGATGATCCGGCTGGGTGGAATCAGTTCCGGTCGGAAAACAGGCAACGTCATTGAGATTGTTGAGCGCAAGCAGCGAAATATTGTGGGTGTTTACGACGAGAGTCGGGCCTTCTGCTTTGTCCACCCGGACAATAAGAAAATCCATCGCGACATTTACATCGCGCCGGAATTGACTTTGAACGCAGAACGCGGTGAGAAAGTGGTGGTGCAACTCACGACCTGGGATGACCCGCACCTCAATCCCGAAGGTGAAATTGTTGAGCGACTCGGTATGCCCAACGCTCCCGGCGTTGATATGCTGACCATAATCCGCAGCTATTCTCTTCCTCAGGAATTCCCGGAGGAAGTGCTCGATGAAGTTGAGTCGGTGGCGGTAGTGCCTGACCAATCAGAATTGGATGGCTACGAGGACCATACTGACCGATGCATCTACACCATTGATCCTGCCGACGCCAAAGATTTTGACGATGCCGTTACCGTTGAGAAGCTTCCCAGAGGATATCGCCTCAGCGTCTATATCGCAGATGTATCTTATTATGTACGTGAAGGCAGTCATCTTGATGTCGAGGCCTTTCGTCGCGGTAACTCGGTCTATCTGCCGGGCACAGTCATTCCAATGTTGCCGGAATCATTATCCAACGACGTTTGCTCGCTCAAACCGAATCGAAGACGACTGTCTTATGCGGCTGAGATAGAATTTGATCGGCAGGGGAAGGTTCTAAAGTGGCGGCTGTTAAACGCCATCATTAAATCGAAGGCAAGGTTAGCATACGAAGAAGTGCAGGCTTATTTCGATGGAGATCGTTCGAACGACCGGGTCAACCGAGTGGCTGACAATCTGAAGGTTGCCCGAGAACTGGCCAAAGCGCTCAGCAAACGAAGATTCTCTGAAGGATCCCTCGATTTTGATCTGCCTGAGTCCAAGATCATACTAAACAAGAAGGGCGAAGTTCTCGAACTCGGCAACCGGGTACGGCTGGAAGCACACCGACTGGTGGAGGAATTTATGTTAGTTGCCAATCAGGTGGTCGCACTGGAAGCGTTGCGCAAAGGTCAGCAGTTTATTTATCGTGTGCACGATAAACCGGATATGGAGAAACTTGAAGCCTTCTCGCAGATGATGAGGCAACTGGGCCATAGTTTCCCGGTCTCGCCCCAGATGCAGCCAAAACAGTTCGCTCAATTTCTGGATCGTATCAAAGATGTCAATGAAGCCGACTTCATCAATGAACTACTGCTGAGATCGATGCAAAAGGCGGTGTACCAGCGTCAGAATATCGGGCACTTCGGCCTGGCTTTTAAGCACTACACGCACTTTACTTCGCCGATCAGACGCTATCCCGATCTTCTCGTACACCGGTTGCTCCGGGAACTCCGAAACGGACGTTATCCCCCAGCACTGGCCAAAAAACTACCCGGAATTATTGACAATGTTGGTCGCCACTGTTCCGATACGGAGCGGGTGGCCGAATCGGCCGAGCGCGAAGCAGTCAAAGTGAAGCAGGTCTCATACATGACCCGTCATGTCGGAGATGAATTCGGCGGCGTCATTTCCGGCGTCACCGGATTTGGGTTTTTTGTTCGCCTGGACAATCTCGGGGCCGAAGGCCTGGTTCGAATCTCGGCGGTTGATGATGACTATTATATCTTTGATGAAAAGAGATACCAGTTGATTGGACGAAGTGCCGGAAGATCATTCCGACTTGGTGACAAGATCAAAGTCATAATCTTATCCGTCGATAAGCTGTTGAATGAGATCACTCTCGAACCGGTACGAGCGAAAAAGAAAACCAAAGCGAAAAAGACGAAGGCAAAAGTAAAGGCAAAGCCCAAAACTAAGAATGATACTAAAGCTAAGACTATGGACTTCGGCCGTTCCCGCAAAAAAACTCGCCGGAAACAACGATAAACTTGGTCGAAACGAGCAATGAATCAAAAAATTGTAATCCTGATAAGCCCGGAACTACACCGCCACCGGA
>JAUXBO010000178.1 GCA_030619345.1 Candidatus Zixiibacteriota bacterium
GACCGCAAGGGTCCCGACCTACAAATTGAAATTGTTGCAACGTTCTTCCGGATCATCGCAATATCCAGAACGCGGTCCGAAGGAATCAAACTGATCCCATCAGTGGCCGGAGAAGGTCGGTTTGCGCTTCTCCAGGAATGCTTCCATCCCTTCGTTCTTGTCACCCGTTCCGCAAAGAGATCCGAAATGCATTTTCTCAAAATCACAACCATGCGCGAGATCCATGTCCAGACCACGATTGATACACTCTTTGGCTGCCGCGATAGCAAGCGGGCCTTTGGAAGCAATAGTTTTCGCCATCTCCATCGCTTTGTCCATCAACTCCGCCGGAGGATAAACCTCGTCGACCAATCCAATCCGGTGCGCTTCGGCGGCGGAGATCAAATCACCGGTGAAAATAAGCTGCATTGCTTTACCGCGACCGACCAAACGCGAGAGACGCTGGGTGCCGCCATATCCGGGGATAATGCCGAGGTTAACTTCGGGCTGTCCCAGTTTTGCTTTTTCCGACGCGAGCCGGATATCGCAGGCCATCGCAATTTCGCATCCGCCACCGAGGGCAAAACCATTGATGGCGACAATTACCGGCTTGGGGAAATTCTGGATAGTCTTCATCAGATACAGCCCCTTGGCCGAAAGTGCATTGCCCGCCTGTACATCGAGATCGGCCAGTTCCGGAATGTCGGCTCCGGCGACAAATGCTTTTTCTCCGCCACCGGTGAGGATTACACAGCGAACGGCTTCATCGGTCCAGTGGTAGCTGAACAACTGCTGGAGTTCATCGATAGTCTCTCGGTTAAGGGCGTTGAGCGCTCGTTCACGATTGATCTTGACCACGAGGATCGCATCATCTTGTTCAACAATCAGGTTTTTGTATTCGGACATGATCTACTCCCGTTAATGATAATGCGGTGGGCCGACATTCCCCGGCCGCATCCGCGCTTTATTATTGTAATCAATTTCTGTTTCATTTTAGTCGACCGTTCGAACCAGTCTCAGGCCGGTAGTGTAAGTAGTTGTTCCCAGCAATTCAAAGCCAGCCTTCACATAGCAACCAAGAGCAACCTCGCTATCGCCGTAGAGATGGATCATCACGCGGGTGATATTTTCACGCTGGGCGGCGCGATCGTATAACAACTCTATCATTTTTGTTCCATACCCTTCTGAACGTTTGAAGCGATCAACAATCAGGTGGGCAATTTCCATGGCGAGGTCCATCGGACGGTGCCACAGCTCACCATAGGCGACTGGTTTTCGCTCAGAGAGCAGAATAAATGAAGTCACGCCGTCGCGCTGCCAACTGTCGACAATGTCCTCGGACGGTGGAAATTGTTTGCCCCGGCAGAGATCATGATAGGTCTCTTCGGAGTCGATCCAGGAATGGACGACCCGGGAGTACTCCGGTACGTAAGGGATTAGGTCTGCTTTTACTTTGATCGGGTCAGTCACAAATATTCCTTGTTGCTATTCAAAATCGAATATAGCCAAAACAGAGCGGCCTGGCAAGAAAGGGCTGAGCGGCACAAATTGACTTCCGGACAATTATATACTATATAGTGCGCCGAGAATTTCAGGTTGACCATAAAAGGAGAAAATAGACTGATGATAGATTTTACCTTCACCGAAAACCAATTGGCTGTGCGAGACATGGCTCGTGAACTTGCCGCTAAACATATAATTTCAAGTATTCAGCAGTTCGACCGGGAACAAAAGATGAACCCGGCGTTGTTGCCAGCGATGGCCGAGGCAAATCTGCTCGGGTTCTGTATTCCCGAACAGTACGGTGGTCTGGGGATGGATTACATTTCTCTGGGACTGGCCTCCGAAGAAATGGAATATGGCGACACGGCAGCGCGCGTAATCCTCTCGGTTCACATCGGGCTCTACTCCCTGCCCATTTTGACCTGGGCCAACGAAGAGCAAAAACAGAAATATCTGACGCCCGCGGCCAAAGGGGAAAAAATTGGTACTTTCGGGCTGACCGAACCGGCGGCTGGTTCCGATGTAGTCGGGTTGCTGTCGACGGCTGTCGATCAGGGGGATCACTACCTGCTCAACGGCGAAAAAATGTGGATATCGCTGGCCGATGTGGCTGACTACTTTCTCGTCTTTGCCTGGACCGATCTGGAGAAAAAGAAAGCACGCGATCATAGCGGTCTCTCGGCTTTTATAGTCGAACGAGAATACGAAGGCGTAACGACCGGAGCGCTGCACGGCAAGCTCGGAGTCCGGGCGGGGAACACCGGCTACATCTCGTTTCAGGATGTCAAAGTCCCCAAAGAAAATCTCGTTTATAAAGAAGGCCATGGATTCAAGATTGCCATGTTCTGTCTCGACCAGGGGCGCTATACGGTGGCGGCTGGATCGTGCGGATTGATCAAAGCGTGCAGGGATGCTTCGGTCAAATATTCCAAAGAACGCCACACATTCACGAAGCCAATCGAAGAGCACCAGTTGGTCAAGCAGATGATTGCCAACATGGAAGCGGGCTATCAATACTCGACCTATCTCTGGATGAAAGCGGGCTGGCTGAAAAACCAGGGGCTGCGTTCGACCCGGGAGACTTCGCTGGCCAAGTGGATCGCCTGTCGCGAAGCGGAAGCATCGGCGGCCAACGCGGTGCAGGTGCATGGCGCTTATGGTTTTTCCGATGAGTATCCGGTGGAGCGGTTTTATCGCAACGCGAAGGGTGCTTCGATATACGAAGGCACACGCGAGATTCACACTTTGATGCAAGCTGATTATGTCCTCGGGCATCGCGTCGACAAAGAGCTGGAACACGATTTGCCGGTGGTGGGACAGTAGTGGAATAAACCCACCATAAATGGTGGGCCACCGGACATGTGCGACAGTGTGAAATCCTCCCTATTAATTCCGACTCAGGCACTGTACGGAATTGGGTTCGTTTTACGTATTTTTTGTTTTCGCGTTTTGGGATTGGTAGTGAATGGAAGAATGTCCTGCGAATGATGTTGTTACTATTATAGATTTCGGCTCTGTCATTTTTTCGTCCTTGTTCATATATAGAGTTCGTAGGTGGCAAATTGCGATGGATTGGCGTTCTTTTTGGGGCAAGTCGTCAGACTAAACCCACTATAAATGGTGGGCCATCCTAATGGCGATGCAAAGGGTGTACTAGAATTCATAAATCAAACTGAGCTTAGTAGGTCGGGTTCCGGTGTTTGTTTGCGAACCCGAAACCCGACAATCACAGCTACTCCCCAAACTCTCCACAAAGATAATTCGGTTCCTTAAGTCCCCATTCATCCTGATAATATCCCCTCTCGCAGAATTCATGAATTGATGAATACTCCCAATCAAACGGACTAATCACCAGACCATGTTTTACTGGATTGAAATGAATATAATCAATGTGACGGCTCATGTCCACTTGATCTCGGATAATGTGATCCCAGAAGCGATTTTGCCAAACACGGCCGGGACCAAATCGTTCCCGAAACCGTCTGGAATATCGAATTTTGAAATCGTGCATTATCGAAGAGATTGAATTGTGGCCAATGTTAAGCATCGCATGAAAGTGATCCGGCATTACGACCCAGCATGTTGGACGACAGATCGACCAGCAACTGTGAAAAAGTTCAATGTCTCCGCACAAAACGCGTCGACGTTCGAATGTCACACAGGTTACGAAAGAGATTAAGTGTGGTTGGTGGTATCGGCGTAGTGTTTTCATTGTTTTCATCTTGTCGGGTTTCAATCCGTCGTAGCCGGATCGGAACCCGACCTACTAGTTCTACTAGCCAGCCAACATCTTCATCTCCCCCTCTACATCCAGAGTTTGCGGTCGAGGGAGCGGTAGTGGATCGCCTCGGCGATGTATCCGGTCTGGATGTCATCAGTCCCAGCCAAATCAGCAATCGTTCGAGAGACTTTCAAAATCCGATCATAAGCCCGCGCCGAAAGACCCTGTTTTGTTATCGCCATTCCCAGTAAAGATTCTGACTTGTCATCGATCTTGCAATACTTGCGGATGTCGCGTGATTCCATATGAGCGTTACAAAAAATGTTCTCTTCATTTTTGAATCGATCCAACTGGCGCTGGCGTGCTTCGTTGACACGGGCACGTACATCGCATGATTGTTCACCGCTGACCTCGGAAGAGAGTTCTTTGAATTTAACCGATGGCACCGAGATGTGGATATCGATCCGATCCATGAGCGGACCGGAGATGCGTGACATGTACCGCATGATCTCGGAGCTGGAACAATTGCAGTCATGGTCGGTGTCACCAAAGTATCCGCAAGGACAGGGATTCATGGCGGCTACAAGCATAAATGAAGCCGGGTAGCTCAGGGTGGTCATGGCTCGTGAAATTGTCACCTGGTGGTCCTCCATCGGCTGGCGGAGCATCTCAAGAATATCTTTCTTGAATTCCGGGAGTTCATCAAGAAAAAGCACGCCGTGGTGCGACATTGAAACTTCGCCCGGCTTGGGAATCGCACCGCCTCCCACTAGACCGGCGTATGAGATCGTGTGGTGCGGCGATCTGAACGGGCGCGTGGCGACAAGAGCGCAGTCGTCGGGAAGCCTTCCGGCCACGGAGTGGATTTTGGTCGTCTCGATAGCTTCATCGATAGTCATATCAGGCAGCACGGTCGGGATTCTCCTCGCCAGCATGGTCTTGCCGGAGCCGGGTGGGCCGATCATAATGATATTGTGCCCCCCGGCTGAGGAAACTTCGAGCGCTCTTTTGGCCGATTCCTGCCCGCGCACATCGGAGAAATCTATCGGGTAGTTGTGCGAGTTACGAAAGACTTCTTCAATGTCCACCGTGAACTGACTGATGCTGCTTTTGTCTTCGAGAAAGTGGATTGTCTCCTGCAACGACTTGACCGGAAATACGGGAACGGTTCCGGCCATAGCCGCTTCCCGGGCGTTACCGTGCGGGACGATCATTCCTTTGATGCCGTTGGAGCTATCGAAATTCATAGCCATCGGCAGTACGCCTGGCACCGGCCTCAGGGCACCATCAAGGGAAAGCTCTCCTAACAAAGCGTAGTCATCGAATCTATCTTTCAGTATTTGTCCGGTGGCGGCCAGAATTCCGACTGCGATGGGGAGGTCAAAGGCGGAACCTTCCTTGCGGATATCAGCCGGAGCAAGATTGATCGTAACCCGTTTGGCGGGGAAAACAAAGTCGGAGTTCTTGATGGCGGCGGTAACCCGTTCTTTGGATTCCCGCACAGCGCCTTCGGGCAGGCCGACCGTCACGAAAGCCGGAAGTTGTTGCTGGATGTCAGTTTCGACTTCGACAGTGTAGGCATCGACACCCATCGTGGCGGCTGAGATTACTTTTGACAGCATATTAGTCTATTCTCCTTTAGAGTATCATATTCTCTTTCTGGATTCCGGCCAGGACTCTCCCGGAGACCGGATATTCCCGAGAGCCGGCAATTTCCTGGATGCCAGAAGTATCCCGGGAACTCCTCCCTTAGTTACCCAGGAACTCCGGCTCTAACCAGCCTTGTTGATCAGACCCTACCTACCGGGTGACTCCTGCTATCGGCTCCCAGCCCCTTTTGGAGTCTGACCACAATGGCCGGTGACTAACTGCTATCCCTGTAAGTATCATAAGGGGTGAGACTGACAAAGGCTGTCAGTCTAA
>JAUXBO010000271.1 GCA_030619345.1 Candidatus Zixiibacteriota bacterium
ATCGTATTAACCTACGAAACGTTGGATAAAAGGAGTTAAACCATGTTTATCAGAATGAAATATGAACGCGGTGCTGCGCTCCTGATTACTCTGGCGGTGATGGCCATGATCACCCTCGTGGTGGTTATGTCTGTTGACCGTTCCACGATGGACGTAGAGCTATCATATAATCAACTCCACGAGGAGCAGGCGTTCTATATTGCCGATGCCGGTCTCAAGACAGCAATTGAAGAGATTGAAGATGATGAAGACTGGCGCGCTGGCTATTCCGATTATCCGTTCGGCCAGGGATCCTTTACCGTCACCGTCACAGATTCAGCTACAGATTCGACCCTGATGGACACAATAATCATTCTATCCGTCGGCACCGTTGACAAGGCCAGTTCACAACTCGAACTGACGGCCCTTCCCATTCCCCAAACTCCTTTTATGTATGCCATGTACGGCAAGGACGGGATTGTGATGGACAAGAATGCTTGTACCGACTCATACAACTCTGATTCTGGCTCTTATGCCTCTACCGTACTCGACTCGATGGGTAATATTGGTTCCAACGGAACGGTAAAAACTGCCAAAGATGTAACCATCGGCGGCGGAATTCAGACAGCTACCCCTGGTGGTATTTCACTCGGACCATTCAATACGGTGAATGGAGACACGACCACGACGGCCGATTCAGCCAGCTTTGATCTGGTTGACTCTTCTGATTTTGTCTGGGCAGAAGCCAACAGTAACGCTCCGGCCGGGCTGACCGGTGCCGGATATGTTTACGATGGTCTCGATAACAGCCTCACCATGGGAGCTTTTGGAAACATAAACCTTGATGCCGGTGTGTATTATTTCTCTGACATTGATTTTGGCCAGGGAGCTACACTTACGCTGACTCCCGGAGCTTCTGTGGAAATCTATGTAACCGGCACAATTCATTTTGCACAAAGCTCTACAGCAAACAACGGCGGTACTCCATCGGATCTAATAATCTATTCCAGTGGGCTGTCGTTGCAGTTTGATCAGGCCAATATCTTTTATGGCGTATTCTACGGACCGAATGCGCACACTCAATATGATCAAACGACTGAGTTCTACGGTTCTTTAGTCAGTGGAACGATTAAATTAGATGCGGGCGCTTGTTTCCACTTTGATCGTGACCTCATGAACTATAAGACTGGTTACACGCATACAGTCGAGCGAATCGCCTGGCGAGAGATCTTCTAAGAGCCAACTCAAATAACAGGAAAGTGCAAACGAATGAAACGAATCATAGCCGACGAAAAGGGAGTAGCTCTTCTTATTACGCTGGCGATCATGTCTATGCTGACCGCCATTACTATGTTTTCACTGGATCGGTCAACGACTGAGGCTGATATGTCTTTCAACCAAATGCACGATGAGCAGGCGTTCTATGTTGCCGAAGCTGGACTCAAGTATGGTTTTGTCCAGTTAAACGCCAACGCCGATTGGCGCGATGGGGTTAGTGATTTCCCTATTGGCGAAGGTGAGTTCACAGTCTCTCTGGTTGACTCGACCACAGATCCCGCCTTGGGTGATACTATCATTTTGTCATCTATAGGCTGGGTCGGGACAGCTGTTGCTCATGTGCAACTGGCTGTTGTGCCGGGCGTATTTAATCCGTTTGCTTTTGCAATGTTTGGGGATGATCGGGTTGATATCAGGTCCAAAATGAAGACAGATTCTTACAATTCTGATTCCGGAAGTTATGCAGCGACCCGGGATACGCTATGGGGTAATCTCGGTTCCAACAACATAATTGATATCAACAATAATGCTGAAATTGGCGGGGATGTACTCAACTCCAATGCCGGTGGCAACTACATCCATGTAGGAGCCACGGTCTATGGTATCGTAACCGATATTGCGTCTGAGCAGTCGGTTCCACTGATCGCCCAGACCGAATTTGACTGGGCTGAAACGAACAACAGCAACGATACCGGGATATCCGGCAGCTATACATACAATCCGATCTCGCATACATTCCAGACAACGGGATCAGTGGAACTCATTAGCGGAGTATACTACTTTTCCAGTATGATTCTTAAAAACTCTGCGAGCCTGACCCTGGCTCCTGGGGCCAATGTCATCCTCTATGTGACGGGTGACATTGAGATGAAGAATTCTGCCGAGATGAATCCGGGCGGCAAGCCTTCTAATTTTATTATCTATTCACAAGCTGACTTTGTGCTCAAGAACAGTGGCAATATAGGTGCTGTCTTTTATAATCCAGCCGGTTCAGCTGATCTTCGAAATTCGGGCGGATATTTTGGTGCTATTGTAGCCAATTCAATAATTTCTCACAATAGTGCTTTTTTCCATTATGATCGCAGCTTGGCGGATTTTGAGTTGAGCGGTGGTGCAGATTTTGAAAAAGCAGGTTGGCAGGAAGTTCTTTAACGGCAAAAATTACTGACAGTTGAATTGTACTTTCTAGGCGGGCTGTAATCACAGCCCGCCTTTTTTACTCTGTCTCCAGTTCCACCCCGAGGCCGTCGGCGAGAAGGTTGACGTAACTAAAATACGCGGAGACCTGGACAATATCGTGCAGAGCATGCTCGGATAAGCCGTGAGACTTGAGGAAGTCAATATATGCAATGTCGATTGTGTATGCTTCTTTTGTGAGTTTCTCAGCATACGCGAGAATCAGTTTATCCTCATCCGAAATCTCAGCTGTTCGATAATCAGAAACAAGTTGGTCTTTTAGCTCTTCCCTGGCACCACCGAGAGAATGCAACGCATTCCAGTGATGCTCAATTCAGTAATGACATTGGTTGATCGAGGAGACTACGACCGCAATCATCTCCCGCTGGTGACGACTGAGCGGTGACTTACCGAACATGATCGCTCGATACATGTCCATATGCCCTTTCATCGCGGCTGGATTCGGTCCGGCGATTCGCACTATGTTAGCGACCGTGCCGCGCGGACCTTTGTATTGATCGTAGAGCGCTTTTAGTTTATCCGATGCATCTTCGTACGAAATATAATCGATAAAGGCCATGTTGTTCTCCTGTAAAGAGCAGTCACAACTTTTGGCGAAAGTCGTCAGGTCACACCCGCTTTCAGCGTGCAAGACGTGACGAAACATACGTTCGGTTTTTTACCACTAAGTCATGCTGAGCTTGTCGAAGCATGTATTGTGTTGGTAAAACCACCCTTCGACAGGCTCAGGGTGACTTGGCTTATGGATGTCTGACGTTATCCTCTAACTTTTTCTTATCCAATAAACTCGGTGATTCGTTCGGACCAGACTTTCAAGCCGGTCATCTCCTCGCCCGAGGGGACCAAACGGGCCCGGAAGTTTTCCTCGAACACTTTCAGGCGAAGTCCGCTCAAACGTTCCGCGACCAGTTTTATGCCTTCGCCTCCCCAACCGTAAGATCCAAACACAGCCGCTTTCTTGCCCATGATTGACAGACCCTGGAGCAACATGATTGCATCCCAGATCGGTTTTACAGCGTCACCGTTGAAAGTAGGCGTTCCATAGAGCAGGGCCTTGCTCTGTTCGATCATATCTTTGGCG
>JAUXBO010000167.1 GCA_030619345.1 Candidatus Zixiibacteriota bacterium
AGGCGGCCGAAGGCGGAACGCTTTTTCTTGATGAAATCGGAAATACATCGGTAGCTATTCAGGTAAAACTACTCAGAGTCCTCGAAGATAAGAAGGTTACCCCGATAGGTGAGACGGTGCCGGTTGAGGTTGATGTACGGCTTATGGCCGCGACTAACGCCAATCTGGAAGAAAATGTCAAGGCCGGAACTTTTCGTGCTGATCTGTACTACCGCCTAAACGTGATTCCAGTGACAATTTCGCCCCTAAGAGAACGGATCGAGGATATCCCGGTTCTAATAAAGCATTTCCTCAAGAGCTACTGTGAAAAGGCATCGGTGCCTCATAAGCAGATTCAGCCAGAAGCGATGAAGCTATTGTGCGAGTACCACTGGCCCGGCAATGTTCGTGAACTGGAAAACACTATCGAACGAGCTATCCTGCTTGGGCGGTCAGAGAGACTGGGAATCGAAGATTTTCCTGAGAGTCTCTCAAGAGCCAAGCCGATCACGGTTGTGCAGGCGGGCGATCCTGACGAGCCGACGCTGGAGTCTATAGAGAAGGCGTACATTCATTATGTTTTGTCGCAAGCCGGAGGCACCAAGAGCAAAGCGGCCAAGATCCTCGGTATTGATGCCTCAACTCTTTATCGTAAACTCGAAAAATACAAGCTCTCAAATCTGGTCGACAATGGTGGTGGTAAAAAATCGGACAGCAATGAAAACAAATAGTCCCTTTTTCGAGCAGTCAAAAGGTACGGAAGTTGCCGAACTGTTACGTCAGATCGAAGATTGCAAAACGAAAGGCTGAGTATATGGTTTCCAGCAAAAAGAATAAACGAGGGTTTACCTTGATCGAATTGATGATCGTAGTGGTCATCATCGGTGTTCTGGCTGCTATGGCCATACCAAGATTCATGCGGGCAGGTACAAAGACGCGACAGTCAGAGGCCAAGCAAATCCTCAAGCAGATATATGTGAATCAGCGGACTTTCCGTCAACAGAGTGTAACCAATTCCTATTATTTGCCCGGCGGTGCGGCTTCTGCGACTGTTCCTGATGCCTTTAGTATGATCTGGGTCCAGGTAATGTCAAGCGCCAGGTATACCTACACCATTGTCGGTACGGCTAATACGTTTACTGCTACGGCGGTTGCTGACATTGATGATGACGCTACGGTCGACACCTGGACGATGGACGAGAACGGTATCCTGACCAATACTATTGATGATGTCTTAGGGTAGCCAGCAGATGGCAAAGAGTATTCAGGCCCGCCTTCCGGCGGGCCATTTTTTTTGCTTCCGGTCTCTTATTTCGCCCGACAACTCTTGCAGATTGCAATGGTCACCGTTCAGATTACCAGGCGCTGGTTCGATAGTATTCGACGATACGTTTGGATGCTTGTTATCCATCGGCTCAAGGGGTGCATAAAGCACGATTGAAAGGATTTTGGCGACCAATACGACTGTTCAAAAAAAGACGTGGCGGGGGGCACAATCCTTGCCGATAAAATCTACAGAAATGACAAAGAACGAGAGAACCGTTAACCTAATTTAGAGACCGTAGGAGGTTTTGAATGTTCACAAAGTTTCACAATCGCCAGAAGGGTTTTACCCTGATCGAGCTGATGATCGTGGTTGTCATCATCGGCATCCTGGCCGCTCTGGCTATCCCGCGTTTTATGCAGGCCACAACTAAGTCCAAGCAGTCAGAAGCCAAACAGCTTTTGAAGCAGGTCTATACAATGCAGCGTACTTTCCGTCAGGGCGTTGTTCCGGCTACTTATGGCGATGATGGTGTCACCGCCGCCGCCCTTGGAATATTTCCACAGATCGGTGTTGAAATAATGGCTGGCGCCCAGTATTCCTATACAATGGCCGCCACTGCCAACACCTTTACCTGTACCGCTACGGCTGATCTGGATGACGACGCTACTGTTGATACCTGGACAATCACCCAGGCAGGTACGCTCACCAACACTATTGACGACGTGAATGGTTGATCGTATACACTTGTGATAATTATAAGGCGCCCCTTTCCGGGGCGCCTTTTTTTTGTCTACAGGCCAAACAACTCAACTGTAATAAATGTTGATTATGAACCGTGGAGCCCCGATAATCTGAATATGTATAAGTTTCTACTACTCTCTCTCATAATAAGCGTATCTCTTTTGCCCGGTCCAACCGATGCTCAGGACAAGCCGGAGAGCCGTGAAATGACCGGTATAGGCCTGCTTACCGATTACCTTTGTCTGAAGCCAACTGATCTCTCGTTCCGACCGGACTATACCGATCAGGATTCTTTTCGACTGGCCATTGTTTCTCGTCTGATGGAGCGGCCGCTGGGGATGATTGATTATTCGGCTTCGATCAAAAACGCCTACGTCAAACGGCAACCCGAGATTCTGGCCTCGTTTCTCTTTGAAGATATGGCCAGAACATCGCAAACGGCCCGTGGAGCAGCTTATCATCCGAGTGCCTCGGAGATGCAGCGCACCTACAATCTCTATTACACTGACCCTTCTTTAGGGCAGTTGCTGAGTAAAGCCGCAGTTCATATAGATATCATACTTCCAAAATCAACCAGAGCTGCTCTGGGAGCCCTTTCGAAAAAACAGCAAAAGTTTCTACAGAATCAGTTCAAGGAACTACTGATCATACATGAGGAAGAAGAGTTCCTGTCGATTGAAGCTATCGACTCACTGGACAAGGCGGAACTGGAATATGCTGAGCAATTTGCAGAATTCGGGCTGGATATTAAAAAAGACCCGATAATTGCGGCTGGTATTGATATGGCCCGGGAGATGCTTCTGGAAGCGGGCAATCTGCGGCAGATGATTCAATCCGGCTCGATCAATCCGAGTGAGGTTCTATCTAAGAAGGGATTCGTTCCCGATAATGCTGACCTGTCAAGCTTTCTGGGCAAACAACCAGGTTGGGTTATCGGAGGTACCAGTAACGATTACTACCACGGCGACTACAAATTCATTCTCGATTTTGGCGGCGATGATGTTTACGACCTTTCTTATGATCCGTCGAACCCGCATCCGGTCGTGATAATAGACTTTGGCGGCAACGATGTCTACCGCGCCCAGTCAGATTTCACTATCGGTTCCGGCTGTTTCTCAGCAGGTCTGCTGCTTGATTTTGGAGGAGATGACATTTACAGCGGGATGTCTTTTGGGTTGGGAGCCGGATACTTTGGTTTTGGTCTGTTGTATGATGCTAAAGGAGATGACCAGTATCGCGGTGATTCTTTTCTTCAGGGAGCGGGAGCGTTTGGTCTGGGGATTCTGATCGACGAGTCCGGTCGAGACAGCTACCGAGCAGCCTTGAACGCTCAGGGCTTTGCTTTCACCGAAGGATACGGCTTGCTGTATGATTCCGAAGGAAACGATGACTATTATGCTGGTGGCAAGTACAAAGACATTCTGAGATACACGGATCATTTCTATTCGTTTGCACAGGGTTTCTCAATCGGTCTGCGTCCGGTGTTGTCCGGCGGCGTGGGCGCTCTGATTGACCGGTCCGGTAACGATAACTATAAGACCGATATCTTCGGACAGGCTTCAAGCTATTGGTGGTCGCTGGGTATGATCTATGACGGCGAGGGGAACGACAGTTATCACTCATTCCAGTATGCTCAGGGGTCCGGAGCCCACATGACCAATGGCATTCTTATTGATGACGCCGGGAACGATTCCTATTTCTCCAAGGGAGTATCGCAAGGCTGCGGTCATGACTACTCCTGTGGAATCCTTCTGGATCGAGGAGGCGATGATACCTACACGGCCTACGATTTGTCGCAGGCGGCCGGATCGGCCAATGGGTTTGGTCTTCTGATCGATAACTTCGGCGACGATAGATATTTTATTAAGAATCCAAAGAACAGTCAGGGCTATGGCAATCCTCGTCGTGAATACGGATCGATCGGCTTATTTATAGACCTGGGCGGATCTGACCAATACGCCGGCAACGGTCGCGATAATTTCTATTGGCGCACTAAGTCAAAGTGGGGTGGGGGCATTGATATCGAACTGGACCCGCCGGACAGTACGGGGGAGACCAAGTGACCTCTCGCTTCAAATATGTGATTCCAATTTGGATACTGGTAAGCCTTTTTGCAGGTATGACCTGCCTGTCAGCAAATGCCCAAACGTACACGATAAGCGAAATTGATTCTGTTTTTGTAATAGCTTCTTCGGGTGAAGTCAGATATCGCGACATGGTGCAACCGGCTATCGATTCGCTGGCGGCTATGGGGTCAGATATAGTACCGCAGTTGATTGACAAGTTTACAACCAAGTCGGCCCGGGAACGGTTGACAATCATACAGATTCTGAAAAAGATCGGGTCGCCTTCCCTGCAGTATCTGATTCCGGCCCTGTCACGACCAGAACCACTGGTTGTCCAACGAGTCTGCTGGGCGTTGGGTGATGTACGGGATACGGCAGCTGTGAATCCTCTCATCAATATAAGCAGTCATGCCAGTTGGCAGGTCAGAGAAAAGGCTGTTGATGCTTTGGGCAAGCTAAAGGATAATCGGGCTGATGGCACCGCTATTTCATCGTTGACGGACTCAGTGGGCCAGGTGAGAAAAGCAGCCGCAGTTGCAATCGGTCGGCTCGGGACCAATGATGCCATTCGTGAATTGACTTCTGTGCTTGGAGACGAATTCTATGGAGCTCGAATGTCAGCGATGGAGTCGTTGGTCAAACTGGACAGCTCTGAAGTAATTTGGGTGCTTTCAGATTCTATGATTTCTGCCAATGAACTTGTGGGACATCTGGCCTGCCGGGTGCTGGGGCAGATCGCGACCGACGAAGCCAGAGACATACTCTTGCTCCAGGTGGAAACCGGCAGCGTCAGGCGGCGGGCTCATGCCGCAGTCGCTATTGTCGCCAGTGACCCTGAGGATCAATGTGGATTTCACCAACAAATTCTGGAGTACGAGAGAGACCGGTTAGTTCGTATCCAAATAGAGTCCGCCATCAAGTCTGCGGATAGTGAACGCTAAGACTAACAAAGATCGCCCTCGCCGTCTTGGAACGCATATCAGCGGATCGATATCCACCGGATCGAGATCCATCGGATCGGGTCCAAAACCTCCAGTTCATTACTCTGAACTTGCCGCCGCCGTCGGGGCCGAACTGGTTCCTTTTGTGGGGGAGCGGTGTGCAAGGTTAGCGAACTTTACAGTCCTGGCTACAAGCACGGAAACATGGAACTCCGGTTGCCCCCAAAACAGGGTTTCTTGCCGATGGCCCCGTTTTCCGCAAAGGGTGAAGATGTTCAGGTCGATATTGGGTCATTACTATTTTTTGATACCGAGACAACCGGACTCGGTGGCTCCGACACGGTTGCATTTTTGGTTGGAGTTGGGTCTGTTACCCCGTCCGGTTTTGAAATCAGACAGTACTTGATCCCGGATTTCAGTGATGAATCGGCCATGTTGGAAATGCTCCTGGATGAGTTTTCAGATGACAAGACACTGGTAAGTTTCAATGGGAAGTCATTTGATCTACCACTATTGGAAAGCCGAATGATCATCAACCGGGCGGCCCGGAAGGTTGCCCACAAGCATCATATCGATCTTCTCCATTCTTCTCGACGTCTGTTTAGGAGACGATTAAAAGATTGTACTCTGGTCAATCTGGAGCAAAAACTGTTTGGCTTTCAAAGGACTGATGATATCCCCGGTTATCTTATACCGGCTACTTATTTCGACTGGATACATGACCGGCAGCTGGGCGAACTCAACAACGTTCTGCTGCACAATCGCCTGGATATTATCTCTCTCTATTTCATGCTGCTTCTTATCTCCGAATCATATACTCAACAGGGAGAAAACCTCGATTCAATTGCCGACCTTTATTCACTGTCTCGATTGTATAATTGTCATAAACTCGTCAATAAAGCTCGGGACATATGCAGCCGCATA
>JAUXBO010000085.1 GCA_030619345.1 Candidatus Zixiibacteriota bacterium
ACTACTTCGGTCTGCACGTCACGTTTAAGTTCAATGACGATCCGCATGCCGTCACGGTCGGATTCATCGCGAAGATCGGCAATTCCCTCGATCCGTTTGTCATGTACAAGGTCGGCAATCTTCTCGAGCAGGTTGGTCTTATTCACCTGATAGGGAATCTCGGTTACAATGATTGCTTCCTTGCCATTCTTCATATGCTCAACCACGGCGCGAGCGCGGAGCGGCACATGGCCTTTTCCGGTCTCATACGCCTGACGGATTCCCTCGGAGCCATTGATAATTCCACCGGTCGGGAAATCGGGGCCGGGGACGATTTCATACAGATCGGCGTTGGTGCAATTTGGATTATCGATAACGTGCAGGATAGCGTTGCAAATTTCATTCAAGTTATGCGGCGGACAGTTGGTCGCCATGCCGACAGCAATACCGGTCGTACCGTTGCACAGAAGGTTAGGGAATTTACCCGGGAGAACAACCGGCTCCTCGCGGGTGGCATCGTAGTTTTCCATATAGCCGACTGTCTCTTTTTCGAGATCAGCCAGCATTTCGACTGCAATCGGCGTCAGCCTTGCTTCAGTGTAACGCATCGCAGCCGCGCCATCACCGTCGATTGATCCGAAGTTCCCCTGCCCATCAATGAGCGGATAACGTAGATTAAAATCCTGCGCCATACGAACGAGGGTAGGATAAACGACCTGTTCACCATGGGGATGATAGTTACCCGAAGTATCACCGGCGATCTTGGCACATTTACGATGTGCCTTACCCGGCGCCAAATGAAGATCGTTCATGGCCACCAGAATACGCCGGTTGGACGGTTTGAGACCATCGCGAATATCCGGCAGGGCGCGGTTGGTGATAACCGACATGGAGTAATCGAGATAAGAGGATTTCATCTCCTCTTCAAGAAATATAGTTTCAATCTTCTGACGTTCCAGATTCATCAGGTAAGTTCCTTAATTGCAGACAT
Organism: Candidatus Zixiibacteriota bacterium; assembly: GCA_030619345.1. Taxonomy (GTDB): domain Bacteria; phylum Zixibacteria; class MSB-5A5; order GN15; family FEB-12; genus JARGFS01. The sequence continues at coordinate 971 of JAUXBO010000085.1, forward strand.
TTAGCGTTACAGCAACAGTCTTTAAATCTACATAATTGCTGTCACAATAGCAACTAAAAACAGTGCCCCAGCCCCTATTTATCCTATTGTGGGACAGTGAGTTATGATAGGTTTTCAACTGCTAAGACGAAGTCTGGAAAAAAACTTACTTTTCCCACTTCTTTTGCGTACAATGGGCCGTTAGAAGGAGACAAAACGTGACAAGATATCTTGCTATGCTGTCGGTCTTTATTCTGGTGATAGTCAGCCTGATCTATTTCAAAATGGGTGGAGATTCTCTTCCAGAAGATTTTCCGCGCATAGTTAGGCGGGCCGAAATGAACCTGACCGAACTTGCGGGCGTATGGACCGGACCCGGCCTTCTGCATCTGTCCGATTCGACACGGATGTCAGTCAACGCCCGGGTCAGTTTTGATGCGGTCGGCGACAGTAGTTTTACCACTATGACAATTATTTCCGGGTATGAATACCACTACAGTGATGACGGCGAACTAAATCTCGCGTCCGATTCAGTCTCCTGGGCTTTGATCGGCGAATCCGGTGACAGTATGGTTTATCGCGGCTGGCTGCACAACGATATCGTCTGGATCAAACATGGCACTCCCACGCATGAGCACAAGATTAGAATGTATTTCAGCAGTCCCGGAAGGCTCTATGTCGCCAATGAATTGTATAAAGACTCAACCGTTGAAAGCTGGTTTGAATATACACTGAGGAAACAATGAGTAAACGAAGTTTGATATATATCACGGTGCTAATGTTATGCGGCAGTCTGCTTTTTGCTGGTGACAGCGTTGATTTTGAACTGGCTGATCTTGAAGGTAACTGGGAAGGGGTCGGGACGTTTGTCGTGCCGATGACCGGGATGGAGATGGACATCACTGGCAAAGCGAAGTTCGATTATGTTGACGATGAAAATTATCTCCGGACCGCGCTGAGTGGCGAGAAGTTTATGTTCACCTATTCTGATTCGGGGCATCTTGCTCTCCATGAACAAACCGACTCATTGACATGGGAGGTCTGGGATAATTTTGGACGACACTCGCTATATCGTGGGGAAAAGAACGGCGGACAGATTTTGGGGCATCGCAAATACAAGGGGAAGCTCTACTCGATCGAGATCAACATGGTGACGATGGACAGCATTTCATTCCGACTCAGCACGACCAACGACGACGGTGCCCGCAAGGATAAAGCAACGTTCAATCTCTGGCGCGTGAAGTAAACAACTGTAGGTCGGTGTTCCGCAGTTGTTCCATCGGAACAACAAGAAACCCGACATCCCTGGATTCCTGCCTATGCAGGAATGACTTGATGTGACTGGGTTCCCGTGTGCACGGGAAAGACTTGAAACGGAATTGGAGCGAGAATCTTATGATGAATAAACTGAAAGAGACTACAAACGAACAAGGCCAGATGTCACTATAATTCTGAATAGGGCTAATTTAGTAGCGCGGCACTTAAAATATGCAAAACGAACCCAATTTTCCCCGCCCCAGTATCGACCATAAGATTATAGACAAATTGACAACAAAATAGGCGGGTGGACTTTTATCCACCCGCCGGGCTGCTCCCGTAATTCCGTTACAGAGAGGTAACTCATAACATATTACAGGCTTGCCTTATTTGTCATCACTACTGCCGTACTAACATCTTCGGACGGCAACTGAGTTTGCGTCAGTCCAAGTTATAACAATCCGTACTCACAAAAAGTTTCCAAATCGCAACTTCTGCTATCAGCAGGATCTGCTACCAGCAAGTCTTGCTATCAGTTGACAAAAAAGTTTGAAAAAGATATACTGGCCCATAGTGTATAATTTGTGGTCGATTAAAACTCAAACAGATATCTAAGGGAAAGGAGACCCTGTGAAACATCTTATTCTCGTCTTTCTGGTAATGCTGATGGTCGCCGGCTGCGGTTCATCAAAAAAGGTCACGCGCCTTGATCCCAACACCATCACCGACGTCACCGGGAAATGGAACGATACTGATTCCAGACTGGTCGCCGAAGAGATGATCGCCGACTGTCTTAGCCGGGCATGGGTGGTCGATTATGTTCAGGCCAATGGCTCCAAGCCGGTCGTCACGGTCGGGATCATCCGCAACAAGTCTGATGAACATATCGACACCGAGATTTTCACCAAAGACTTTGAGCGCGAATTGATAAATTCCGGCAAAATAAAATTCGTAGCCAGTCCCGACCAGCGCGATGAGGTCCGGGAGGAGAGGCTCGAGCAACAGGAATTTGCGTCGAGAGAAACAGCCAAACGTCTCCGCGAAGAGACCGGCGCTGATTACATGCTGGTGGGCGGAATCAAGTCGATTGTCGACCAGGAAGGCGGCGTGAAAGTTGTATCCTACCAGACCGACCTGGAACTGATTCATATTGAAAGCATGGAAAAGGCCTGGATTGGAACCAAAAAAATCAAGAAGGATATCTCCAGCGGCAGCACTAAGTGGTAGATGAGGACTTACATAGTAGCTTTCGATCAACTGCTTTTCTGTCCTGCTTTTTAGTGCTCTTTATGCTCGTGGCCGGGTGCGGTTCCATGGCCACGCGCAACAAATTTTACGACCCGATTACCGCCGAACTGCACCTGAGCGAGTATCAGTCGGCAGCGGAAAAGATCGAAGCAGCTCGGTCCGACGGCAAATATGGTAAGAAAGACCGACTGATTTATTATATCGATGCCGGATTGGCGCATCATTATGCCGGCAATTACGATACCAGTGTCGTTCTGCTTCTCGCTGCTCACGATGCGGCCGATGAACTTTTCACCAAAAGTATCTCACGGGCCGCTACTTCAATACTCTTGAACGACAATGCTCTTGAATACGCCGGAGAGGATTACGAACTCCTCTACCTTAATCTGATCAATGCCCTCAATTTTCTGGCCCTCGGTCGGTTTGATGATGCCTTCGTAGAAATCCGCCGGGCCAATCACAAGCTGGAAATGCTCGACAACAAGTACGCCGAAGCGGCGGCACAAATGAATCGTGGCTCGCGCGATGACACCGCAGCCGTTGCTCTCGACTTCGAGCCGGAAAAAACCCGATTCAACAACGACGCTTTCGCCCGCTGGCTGAGTATGCACATGTACGCCGCCGAAGGAAAGATTGATGATGCCGAAATTGACCGCATCTGGTTGGCCAGAGCCTTTCAAGAACAGCCGCACATCTATGACTTTGAACTGCCCGAGGTAAAGTATCGATCAAAAGAAGCTGCCGTACTCAGTGTTGTCGCCTTGACCGGCGAATCACCGCGAAAAGAAGCTCTGAGTCTTCGGCTTCGCACCGACAAAGATCTGAACCTGGTACAAATTCTCTATACTGATTCCGAAGGCGAAGAGTCAGAATATGGCCACCTGCCGTTACCGGTCAGTCAGGATTACTATTTCAAGTTTGCCATGCCCAAAATCGTGACAACTCCGTCTTTAGTGAGCAGAATCCGAGTTTCGGTCGATGGCGAGTCGATTGGTGATCTGCATTTGATTGACGATATCGGCAAGATAGCTGAGGATACATTTCGTGCCCGAAAATCTATCATATATATTCGGACTATTATGCGTGCCTTGTTCAAAGGACTGGCAACCCACAAGTTGAAGAAAAAGGCAGACACCGGTGGGTTGGGTGGTTGGCTGAAAAAAGCGGCCATTGATGTCGGAACCGACCTGACCGAAAATGCCGATCTGCGTTCCAGTCGGCTTTTACCCGGTCGAATCTACATCGGAGATTTTGAGATTGAACCGGGACGGCATAATATTACGGTCGATTTTTTTGATCCAACCGGTCACATCATAAAGACGGAGACACTATATGACTTTCCAGTGAACGCCTCCGGTTTCAACCTCGCGCGTGCAGTTTCACTGAACTAAGAGAAAATAGAATGTCTTCAAATTCAGACAATAATCAGCCATCGGAATTCCCCATCGACGGCACCCTCGATCTTCACCAATTCCAACCGAACGAAGTTAAAGCAGTGGTTAAAGAATATATCACGGAATGCCTGCGGCAGAGAATTGGTTCACTTCGGATTGTACATGGAAAAGGGATCGGGGTACAACGTGAAATTGTTCATAGCATATTGGAGAAACATCCTCAGGTAATTGGTTATCGGCACGAAGGGGGCAGCGGTGGTGGATGGGGTGCGACGGTTGTCGATCTGGACATCAACGAGAAGTCATAATAAAACCCTGCCTGGTGGCAGGGTTTCTCTCTAGGTGAGCCCTTGAGGAATTAGGGCTACGAATAGCTGGACACCGAGAAGATTCGGCGTACCAATGTGGGGGTGGCGCCGTTCTTCCCTGCCAGCTGACGTTAGAAGTGGGCAATTTTTCCCGGCCTGACGATAGGACCATTATCCCGATGATCCTTAAACGACAAACCAATCCCCTTCTGGGATTCCAGCTTAGCTGATGTCCTCCAGCAACATACGCAACATATGATTGAGACGCAGATTACCGGACAGAACGGTACGGATGAACTTTGATTATAGAAAGCGGATTTAGTTGGAGTTCTTAAATAAAATTAGCAATCGTCAGTCCACTCACCTTCACCACTTGAATTACCTAATCGTACCGTCCGTGGTCGTCTCCGACCTTTTCCCTCTCATACACAAAGTATACTTGAGTCATCGTTTTGTCAAGGCAAAAGAAGTGTTAGGAAGCAACCAGAATCAGCAGAGACAACGAGAACACAAGGGTACCCCACCTGTTGGTGGGTTTACCCTTCACTGACGTAATCTATATCCCAACGCCGACCCCGAATTGCAGTGACAACACAGACGAACTCGTCAAAGAACAACGAGCCCACCAGAAGGTGGGGTACCGGTGTTATGTCATATTGTCGTAGTTGAGATGCAATAGAATACACACTAATGCCTCAGTCATTAGGTTCCACCAGCAAATTGCGCTTCAATTTCAAACCTTTTCCATTGTCAGCATCTATCGTCACGAAAACCATCTGTTGTCGAAGGGGGATCTGAATCTCTCCAGTATGTTTATCTGTGAATGGACTCGAAGCATCGGTTTCAAATTTGGCGAAAACCAGCCACAAGGGATATTCCAAGCCCTTCTTCCTGTTCATTACTTGACTGTCGTCCGAAGCTGTCAGCACAGTCCTATATGCAACTAACTCGTTTGCCCCTACCAGATACTTGCCTAAAGAATTGTCGGACATGGAGATACTAAGGGCATCCAGTAACGCTAATCCCCGAAATGATCCGTTGGCCTTGAGCGTAATAGACGTCGGAATGTATGAGCTTTCGGAAAGTCCTCTCTGCAAGTGGACACTGTCCACCCTCGCGATTAGTGCCGAGTCACAGTCGCCGTCACAAAGCGAAACGCGTAGCAATGTTGCAGCGCTGCCTACAAATACCGCGTTAACATAAATCTGACTCCAGCCAAGTTCAGGAATGGACGATCCATCTACCAGCCCGGTCAAGGATACCCTGTCCCTGAATCTTGCTACGGTATCAAGGAAATGGGGCAGGATGATCGGGTTGTTTCGCGACTCTCGAAAAGTCAAATCTATGTTCTCTGCCGATAGTTTCGAGCCCAATTGGCTGACCGCGCGAGCGAGATCAAAAGAACCCTCCGCGCGGTTGTTCGATCCGGAAAATACTACGACCAGCATGAGTGTCAATAGCCAGACTTGCGCATTCAGATTCAATCTGTTCTTATTACATACGTTCATGATTGTACTCCCCTATAAGTACGACAGCTGTAGGGCAGGTCTGTCTTCATCTTCAGACCTGCCTTTATTCTCATATTGGCGGGTCCCCTTCGACAGGCTCAGGACAGGCGAGAACCGAAGACGGACCCACCCTTGCGCTATATTTATTCGCCCTGCAAGTCTATGTTCTTACTTTATAAACGTATAATCACAACAAAACGTCAATTCATGAATCTTCTCACAACCGGTCGCGATTCCGAACAACACAAATCTACAGATCATCAATCTTATCCAACTTTTCAAGCAGTTCGCGTGCTTCCCGTTTTGAAAGTCCCTTGGAAGTCAAATCGTCAATGGTTGGCACTGAGGCAGTGAGTTTGCCCTTGAGAATCTTAAGTTCCGGGCCGGAAAAGTTGGTGGAATCAACAGTGTAGTCGATGAATGCTTCGTAGGCAACCGGACAAACCGCCTTGACCATATCGGCCATGATGATCGCGTACTCCTGAATCTCCCGCTGAGCATGACTGTCCATACGAAGGCGCAAAAAATGAAACAGGTTGTGCAGATCAATCTTCCAATACCACTCGGTGTAGAGTGAGAGCGGCAGGTTGATCCGCGCCAACTCGCGCGCGAGGCCGTCGTCAACCATCTCCGAGTACTTGGCGTAGGCATCGGACTGCGATTTCTTTAGATAGTCAATGATCTGTTGCGCGACTTCGGCGGGGACTTCCTTATCGGATCGTCCCTGCTTGTTGACAGTGGACTGGTAACGCAGGTCATCCGGACCGGGGAGGAAAAATTCTTCTCGCATGACCGAGTAGCGACCGGAGTATTCGTTGACATTGGCGCTGCGATGACGAATCCATTGGCGAGCGACAAAGATCGGCAGTTTGACATGGAATTTGAATTCAACCATCTCGAACGGCGTGGTGTGTTTGTGCCTTAGCAAATAGCGGATCAGCCCGCGATCTTCGCTTACTTTTTTAGTCCCTTCGCCATAGCTGACTCTGGCCGCCTGGACTATCGCATTGTCACCGCCCATGTAATCGATCAGCCGGACAAAGCCGTAATTGAGGACTTTGAATTCTTTATCTAATAAAGCGTCTGCTTCTTTGTTAATTGCGTGTGCCATCCTATTCCTTCTTACTAAACAGACTGGCAGGATCCCTTCATCAGGCTCAGGACAGACACGGGGATCCTGCCCTACGAGCTACTTCGCGTCATCTTATTCCTTCTTCGATTAGATTCGAAATATATCGCCTTGACCTTGTTAAGGCAACCATCATTCATCGGCCGTGAAAAAGTCTGTTGAGGATCGGGTACTTGATCGCCAAATTTGACACATACGTCGAGTCGAGCCCTTTGTCCAGCGCCACCCGGTATGCTCTTGAAGCCGCAACGACATCTCCGATCTTCAGACAATAGTCACCCAATTCCTGTGCGATCGTGTGAGGTACGCCCGGCCGTCCGGCCAACTCCTTCAAACCACTGAAATATCGCTCGTTGTCGCCGACAGTCTGATAGACTCTGACCAGGTTCATACGAGGAACAAGCGCGGCGGTATCGATGATCACTGACCTTTCCCAATAATCAGCCGCCGCTTCATAATACCCGGTATAGAAATGGACCGAGCCGAGATTATTAAGAGTATTGGCGTTATAAGGATTAAGGCCGTTTGCTATTTCGAGAAATATAAGCGCGCTGTCGTATTGCTTCGCTTTCATATAACTCTCCCCCAGATTTGACCAAGCGTCCGAATAAACCGGATTTTCATCCACGGCTCGCCGAAATAGAGAAGTTGCTTCGACGAGC
>JAUXBO010000042.1 GCA_030619345.1 Candidatus Zixiibacteriota bacterium
ACCTTCGGCCTATTTCCGGCGGAACCACCCCGCGAAGGTAGTCTTCCATATAGACAATATTGATAACCTGAAGATTCTGGCCGTAAGGCAGGAATTTTATGATACCCCGGTATTTCTTCTTACCGACGAGGACATGGTTTCCGTTTCCACGAGGAATGATATTAACTTCGTCCAGATCGGACTGTATCTCGGCCCCAGTACCGCTGATTACTGTGAGGCGATTGTGATCATTCTTGACAACAACTTCCCGATTGGAATAGAAAACTTCCTGCTGACCTCCGGAAAGACACTCAATCGCCAGTTGGCCGTCGGCCTTTATTTTCTTACTGGCAGAATTTTCATCCAGAAGCACTCGCACAAAAGGAACACGTATGAACGAACCTTTGGCTTCATCACGCAAGCCCGGCACTCGGGCACAGCTGAAGACCAGGATCATCAGCATCAGGCCGGTACCAAACCGAGCGCTTAACCTGATAAGACGGGAGTATTTGTTTAGCTTTGATTCGCTCATATTGCGGTCTTTTTTACACTTTCTTCAACGGTGGCTGAAATATGCTCCCGAGGACAGGGAACTGTCGCCGTTTGCTTTTTCCGTCAAACAGAGTCGGCGAGGCAATCCCTCGTATGGTCATCTCGCCCATCAGGGCAAAGGCACAGGCCTCAACGTAATCACCATCGATTCCAAGTTCATCCACCAGAACTATCTCAATTTCTGTAAGAGACTCTCTTAGTCTCGTAACAAAAAGGTTGTTCTTTCTTCCCCCTCCGGTCAAATACAATTTTTGTATACTTCTGTCTTTTCTCAATATCGGCTTCACTCCTGCAACAATGGCCTGGACCGTCAATTCTGCTGCTGTGGCCATGATATCAGCAGTTGATAGCGAATCTCTTTCCCCGAGTAGAGTGATCTTCTGCAGAGCTATCCTGCCAAACTCTTCTCTTCCGGTGGATCTGGCGCGGGAAGAAAAGAACTTGCTGGTCATCAGAGCCTGCAATACCGACTTCGAACAGGAACCGGAAAGAGCAATTTTCCCTCCGCGATCAAACCGCTTTCCTTCAAGAGTCTGCATTAGAGAATCTGACAGAATGTTGCCGGGTCCGCAATCGCGAGCGAGAGCGCTGGCACCGCCTTTTGCGGCGGGGATATAAAAGTAATTTGACATGCCGCCAATATTCACGATCAGGCGCGAATGAGCAGGTGAACGGAAAATCTGATTCATAGCATGCACGGTGATCGGGGCGCCTTCATTTCCCAGAGCGATATCTGCCTGCCGGAAGTCAGCCGCTACCGGGAGCAGGGTGGCAACGGCAATTGATCCGGGGGCGCCAATCTGAAGGCTCCCTCGATGCTTTTTCCCGGCAAGAGTCTTAAACTGGGGAGTGTGCCGGATTGTCTGCCCGTGAGAAGCGACTAAATCAATTTTCACGCCATTCAACAGCATTCTCTTCTGGACAAACATCGCGGCCTTTCCAAGACAATGGCCTAAAACGTTATCGGTTCTAATGAGAGTATCAAGAGCGACAGACTCACTTTCGGCCAAGGCTATCAGAGTTTGCCGTAGATCATTGGGAAATTTGCGTGAGAATCCTTCGAGGAATCGAAAACTAACTCTGCCCCGCACTCGGCTGATTCTGGCGACCGCCAGATCAATGGAATCAATAGAAGTGCCGGTATTAATACCCAGCACAGTCAGTGTTTGCCGCTTCTGAAGATTGGTAAACATCCCTGTTTTCCGTTCTTTGATCGGTTTAGACTATGGAACCGGCTAACCGGAATTTGGTTCCGGCAATCCGATTAAGCGACCGGGCTACACTCTGACGATCAATTTCTCCCCGGTTAAAGGCGCTTAAAAAGTATTCGTATGCTTCCATGGCAAGGTCCAGATTTTCCCCGAACAGCAAGAGGTCATGTCCCGCGTTGAAAGCTTTCACAGTCCTTTCCCCGATATGACCCAGTGAGTCCGCACCCTTCATGGCCAGTTCATCGGTGATAATTGGTCCTTCAAAACCGATCACCTGGCGGATCATCTCTGAGATAATCTTACTGGAACCGGTTACAATCTGGTCGTCTATCGCCGGAAGTTTCATGTGCGTGGTCATAATCAAGTCCGTTCCGGCTTCAACTCCCGCCAGGAAAGGAATCATCTCTCGCTGTTCCCACAGCACTATTCCATATTCGGCGGTGGCCAACTCAGAATGCGGGTCCTGGGTTGCGGCTCCGAGTCCGGGAAAGTGTTTTAAACAGGAGAGCATTCTCTTTTCTCTCGACACTCGCACCGAGGTTCTGACGAACTCAGCCACCTGTTCCGGCTTATCGCCAAAGGTACGTCCGTCAAGGCAGCCGTCGGCACTATTAAGAGAGATATCGGCCACGGGGCCAAGGTTGAGGTTAATCCCCAGCGATTCCATATACACGGCCGCTCGTCCATAATCTTCGGCATAGCGTTCCGTATTGCCGTCCCGGGCGTAATCCGAAGCTGCCCTGTATTCGGCCGGAGCGCCTCTCAAGCGACAGACTCTTCCTCCCTCCTGATCAATAGCGATAAATGGAATACTGTCACGATACTGTGCCTTTATCAGGGCAATACTTTCTTCAGTCACCTGGTGGGTGGAACAGTTGTTTTCAAACAGAATCACGCCGCCCGGCTGTGTCTCTTTGAGAAAGTCCAGAAAGACCGACGTTGGAATTTTGTCCGGATATCCGATTATGAACAACTGACCGATTTGATCATTTCTACTTATCATCATAAGTCCTTATCACATACATCTCTTTGCGTTCTAAATCAACCATCACTTATACCGTACAGACCAGATTACGGCCTTCGTCTTTGGCGCGGTAAAGTGCCTCATCGGCTGCCGTAACCAGTTCTTCGTGTGATTTTCCGTTTTCTGGGAATGAGCTTATACCGACTGAAACGGTTACTTGAAGTTCCTCATGTCCTACACCCGAGAAGGGACCTTTTTCAACCTGTTCGCGGATTCGCTCACCGATGCGCAAGGCTTCCTGCGATTCTGTCTGGGGAAGAATAATTGCAAATTCCTCACCACCGTAGCGGCAGAAAATATCAACGTCGCGGACGCAACCCTGTATTATTCGGGCCAGACTATGCAGAACAGCATTACCTGATTCATGTCCGTAATTGTCATTAAGTTTTTTGAACCAATCGATATCAACCATTATCAATGACAGCGGCAGTTCATACCGCGCTGCTCTACGCTTCTCTTCCTGGAGCTTGTGCACAAAATAGCGATAATTATACGTACCGGTTAACTCATCTGTCACCGTTAGCTCCTCGGTACGCCGGTGAAGCTCAGCATTATCAAGGGCAAGTCCGGCCGACCGGGCCACCGCCGAAAGCATCTGTTCGTCACGCTCCTGGAACACTCCCGACTCGGTAGCTTCGGCGAGGATGCCCCCTGTAATTCTTCCGTGAGCAGTCAGGGGAACAATAATCAGACTGCATGAGTTTTCATCAAGCGTCTCATAATCTTCTCGCTTGGAAACGTCTTTTACTCTGAGGGCTTCACCGTGATCGAATACTTTGCAGATCAACTCAACTCTGGCCTGATCGATAGCTCTTGGCTGGGGATGAACTCTTTCCTTTGTGGCCCACGAACGAAAATAGAGATTGCCCTGATTGTCCAACATCAAAACACCGTAGTGAGAATAGCCCATAACGGTTCCGAGGATTCTCATGACTTCTCTGATGACGCCTTCGGTGTCAAGTATCGATGCCAGCGTGCGGCTGTTTTCATAAATTACTTCGAGCTGAGCCTGTGATTTTTCAAGCTCGGAGGTTCTCTTGTTAAGAGTATCAAACAGTTTCAGAAGTCGCTTTTCTGACCGCCTGATATATTCTGATGCGTACGAAAACGTGAGAATGAAGACCCACATAAAACCAATTCTCAATGATAGATCAAATAAATTGGCCGGTACAAAACTGTCAAGAATCGATGCGATATAGGATACGGTGACTAATACCGCCGTCAGCAAGGCAAACCAAAAAGTCAGAGTGTACGCGGCAACTGAAACGGTCAGGTAGTAGAGTAAAAAGAACGAAGAGTCGACCCCCCCGGTGTACATAGTCAAAATTGGAACCAGCAGCAGATCGTAGATTACCGCCGACAAGTAGGCCAGTTTGAGATCAAAGCGACCTTTGATGGCTGCAAAAAAGATGGCCAGGTGCAGCACGAAAGTACCAAGCACCACATACAGGATATTCATCCCGGCGGCTGGTATATCACCGGCGAAGGTTACCCAGAGAATTCCGACAAATGTCATCAGACGCGTTAATAGATAGATGACATCTATTCGCGGAAGTAGCGTCTTGTTTCTATCCAAAAATAGTTTCATAAGAGTACAACCGTTACATCACTTATATCGGTTAGGTCTCGACATTATTTATTGCCACTAAACAGTTTAGGTGTCAGGGCAGGCAAATATTGGCTCGGAGTCGCAAGATTCCTAAGCCGGGAACGCAAGAGTTTCCGAGTCGAAAACCCGATCACCCCAACCGAAAGGCCCCAAAAGGTGATATTGATCACCAACAGCCAAACACTGCCATCGGGATGACACCTAATGGTAGTCTCGTAAGTTGCTGGACAATTTAATGTTACGGCTACAAACACCTTTAAATTCAGGCCGGTGTATTACTTGATCTAACTGCTCAATGCTCTTGTTGGATTTCCATTTCAGTTTCATTCTGCACGATGTTGGCCGACCGATTATTTTGCTTGATTGGACTTGCTCTATTTGGCAACTTGCTTGCTGATCATCCGTATTTCTAAGAAAGCCGCCCAAGTATGGGCAGATGAAAGCAATGATATCATGACTCTCCGCGCTGCAGCAATATTAGTGGTTCTCTTCCTCACTCCGGGCATCCTGAACGCTACCACCTTTGAAAAGGGTGACAGAATTCATATCACCAACATTCATAAGATATATGATGACTTTTATGGCTTCGGACAAAATGTCACAATAGATGGATTCGTAGGCGGTGATCTGGTTTGCGGCGGATATGAGGTCAGCACCAGCGGAAAAATCGGCGGATCGATAAATGTCTTTGCCAATACCTATAGGCATGCGGGAGAAACAAAACAGTCCCTGCGTGTATTTGCTGAGACCGGTTGGATCAATGGCTATGTGGGTCGCTCGCTGCTGGTTATGGCCAGCGAAGTCTACATTGAACAGAGCGCTGACATTACCGATGATGCCCATCTATTTGGAGGTAGTGTAACAGTTGATGGACATATCGGGCGCAACCTGACCGTACATGGGGGACGGATTTATATCTCGGGAGTCATAGACGGCGACGTGCACCTGGAAGGCGACAAGATTACAATTTCGGCACCGGCAGCCATCCGCGGCAATCTGACTTACGAATCGGACAAGGAAGCGACTATCAATCTGACGGGCGTTAGCATTCTTGGTGAAACCGAATGGGTCTTGCCCGATGATAAAGATTCAGATGATGAATCCAGTGGCAGTCCAGCTATTATTGTTCCAATCTCTCAGATGCTTGCGGCGTTTCTTTTTGGTATAATAATGATCTATATGTTCAGACGTTACGCCCTGGTCTCGTTCCAACAAATCAGAACTGAGTTTGCAAAGTCATTTGCGGTCGGAATACTCACCCTGTTGGTGATGACGTTCAGTATATTAATTCTTACCGTTCCTGTGGTGGGAGTAATTGTCGGGTTAATTCTCAGTTCCGGAAGTACTGCTTTTTTTGGTAGTATTATCCTGATCGTATCAATCCTGCTGACACCAATTACATCTTTTCACTCTATTACAGGTGGAATACTGATGTATAGCGGCGGAATAATGGCCGCTATCCTGGTGGGGAGTTTGCTTCTTACAAAATTTGGTGCCGGGAAAAAACCATTGGCCAAATTAAATCTGTTCCTGGGCCTGCTGATTATGACCGTACTCTGTGCAATTCCGTATCTCGGATTCCTGTTCTTCCTGGTCGCAATGCTAAGTGGGGCAGGTGCGATTGTACTGGGTGTTAGAAACTGCCGAGCCGAAGCAATGACTCAGTCTATGCCGTCCGATTTGCCGCCACCGGTGCCACCGGTATCAAATCTACCGGATAATTAAAGTCCGCTGTTGCCGTTCCCACGGCTCCTGGGATCGCAGACCGGGATCATCAAACCATCGCTTATTTTTATCAGATGTATTTCACTGTAAGTTCTATCCTGCTCCACATCGTGCCCGCGCCGAATCAAGTCCTGGACTACTGTAATATTGAATGAATCTTCCTCCAGAAGAATCCTGTCCGGTCGCCACTGATGATGGAATCGAGGGAAAGCGAGGGCCTCTGCTGGGGCAAGTCCAAACCGTTCCATCCCAAGAATTACAGCTGCCAATGAACTGATTATCTGAGATCCCCCTTTAGAGCCAAGAATCAGATACGGATCGTTGTTTTTCAAAACCAGAGTGGGAGCCATTGAGGACAACATCCTCTTGCCCGGTTCTATTTTATTCGCTTCACTGCCCACCAGACCATACAAGTTGGGGACGCCCGACTTGACGGAAAAGTCATCCATCTCGTTGTTCAGAAAATACCCGCCTCCATCGACAACGAGCTTTGACCCAAATGAACTGTTAATAGTGTAGGTTACAGCCACCATGTTCCCGCTTGCATCGACAACTGAATAATGCGTAGTCTCATTTGATTCCTTCGTCCCGACGTTCCCGGCGTGAATATCTTCAGACGGAGTGGCGTGGTCACGATCAATCAACTCCCGACGACGCGAGATATATTTCGCGTCCAGAAGATTCTCGGGTACGTCATAATAATCGGGATCACCCAGGTGTGCGGCGCGATCGGCATAAGCAACTCTACAGGCCTCGGAAAAAAGATGAAGGAACTCACCGGACGCGATATGACTTCCGGACAATTCAAATGGCTCCAGCAACTTAAGGATTTGCCCCATCACAATACCGCCCGAACTCGGAGACGGCATTGAGTAAAAATCAAAACCATCAAACTCAAAATGCAGCGGAGATCGCCATTTGGTTGTGTAGTCGGCCAGATCGGCTGAGTCGATCAAGCCTCCGTGCTTCTGCATGGCAGCTACAATCAGGTCCGCGTTACTTCCGGTATAGAAGCCGTCCCTGCCCTCGGCAGCAATTAGATAGAGCGTTCCGGCCAGGTCTTTCTGGATAAAGTTGTCGTCTACGGATGGTGTTATTCCGTCGGCAAAAAATAGCTCTGCCGTTTCAGAAAATTGACTGAGTCTCTCTTTGTACTTGGTTAGTGACCGATGAAAATAATCGTCAACTATGAAACCCGAGTCAGCCAACTGGGCGGCGGGAAGCACAAGGGCGTCCCACTCCATCGTCCCATATTCCTGCCAGAGTGAATATAACCCGGCCACCGTGCCCGGCACTCCAACAGCTTGGGCACCCACGGTAGAAAGTTGTTCTATCACGGCGCCGTCGTCATCGAGATACATTGTCTCAGTAGCTGCTCCCGGGGCCTTCTCTCGAAAGTCGAGCGCTCTAATCTCGTTCTTTTCTCCCTGACGGACCAGTGCAAAACCGCCTCCGCCAATATTCCCAGCTTCGGGATGCACTACGGCCAGAGCAAATCCAACGGCTATGGCAGCATCAATGGCGTTGCCTCCGCTCTCAATGATATCTATTCCTATCTTAGTGGCGATAGGCGATGCCGAAGCTATCGCGCCCTGCTCGTAGACCTCGGTAACGCGAATCGCGTCGCATCCAAAAGTCAGAATCAGAAATAGGAGAGCCGCCGAAAGAACAAAGTTCTTTTGGCGGCTGATATGCTCTTTACACAAAAAAAACATGGTTAGTTTGGACACTATCTTTTTTGCACGAGATAGGCAATACCATCCGGAAAAGCCAAGTCGATGGGTATACCATTCTGAAGGTCCTTGGATGTTGTCCGGAGAGGAGTTGCCTCCTCATCACCAAACAAATCCGTAAGTCTCAGGTTTGGCGCCTTCATACCGGCTTCTCTGAGGTCGGCTTTGATAATCAACTGTCGCTGCCCGGACTCGTATTCCGAGGAAAGCTCACCGGGAGGAGGCGCAACTATCAGCAACAGTCCGTTTTTCACACCCATTTGGAATGAAATATCAACCGATGGGTCACTGCAGTACAAGAATGGCTTCTGTTCCTCACCGGATAGAATTGATTCCAAAAAGTTCAGCTTCTTATGGTTTCCACCGGAGGCGATATCAAAGGAGAAGAAATAGAAATTACCTTTGAATCTGCTCGAGCACAACCCGACCGGCTTGGAACCTTCTTTTACGATCGTTTTCACTTTGGAGTCATCGGTCGTGCGAAGGTGAGCATAAACGTAGGCGGGGAAGTCACCATGTTTGTGAGTAACCGTTCCAATACTGTTGGTGATAGTCGATTTGATTCGAAAATGCTTGGCAACTATCTGGCAGTCCTTGAAGTTCTCATTGAACTTGGGCATGACGCCGCACATTATGATGGTAACCCCTTCTTTGGCCAGGTCTACAATTGCCTGCTGGTCCCGCTCGGCCATAATCTCCGATGACGGAATGAACAACAGCTCGTAGTCACTCATACTTTTCCAGTCCCGATTTTCCCGAATGCCGTAGTTGAGTTTGAGGCGCATCAAGTCCCGACAGAATCCGGTCGTTGACTCACTGAGCAGCTTGTTGATATAGGTGAACATTTTTTTACTTGAAGTCATATTCAGCCAGCCGTAGAGTCTATTTCCGACTACTGCGATTGACGGTTTGGTGTCCATATCCTCAAAGCCGATTTCCTGAATCCGAGTGTTGAATTGGCGAGCTACATTGTAGCTGGGGGATACAGTGCCATCGTTGCGAAGTGGAGCGCCATACCAATGATCACGATCAACAAACATGTATTGATTCATGCCCTTGAAACCGGATGACAGTCCGGCGGCCAGGAAGAATCGCGCCGTATTCGGACTAATCGGCGCTACCAGTTCCTCCCGTTCGGGATCGACGGCAGCCGATCCGGAAGTAAACGATGCGCCATAGGCAAATCCGTATTCGGCTTTCAGAAAACGCGCTTTGACTGAAAGATCGAAATAAGTCCCTTTTGGAAAGACATTTGTACCCAGGAATGGGGCCCGATCTTCAGGAACTAGATTATAGGAAGGCAGAATGTCTCCCGGACGAAAATGGAGAGACCGGAATATAAGCGGCTCTACCGTATAAGACTTAAAGACATCTTCCATAACGTCAAGATATGAGTTTAACATATGCTCACGGAAACGGAACCAGTCCAAAACCTTGCAGTATTTTTTCTCATCGAGTTTTTTAAAGTTGCGCGGCGGTTGAACTCTTTCAAACGATGCATTTTTTTCTTTGTAGATAGCGTTAAGCTTCTTTATATCCGCATACCGGCTCTCAAGAAATTCAGGATAATGCTCGGCCAATACATCGGGGTTATAATCGGCGCTGGCTGGGTCCGTCATACCGCCGAACGAAGTTTCATAATCCAGCTCGACCATAAATACGGGTCCGCGCGGGTGAACGTAGTTCTTGGTGACGTCTATGAATGACTTGAAATAGTTCTTTACATGAAAAAGGTAACTGGAGTGGAGATAGCTGGGCAAATAACCGCCATCGATGCCGTAATCATCACTCAGTTTCAGTTCCTGCCCGGTCGCATCACGTGCAAAAAGTTTTAAGTCCTTGAAAAGGTAATCAGGCAGTCCGCCATTCTTCAACTGGCCGGAGACCCAGGGACCGGGTCGCAAAATTACTTTGAAGCCAAACTCACGGGCCAATTCGAGAAAGACAACCAAGTCCTTACGCGGATCTGTCATCCCGTTGAAATCCAAAAACTTCTTATCATCCTGGTGGATATTCCACGGCACCGCCGTCGAGATAATCCGAAAACCTGCCTTTTTAATCCGCTCAAAACAGATTGACCAGTGGCGTTTGTCTATCCGATAATAATGCAACTCCGCCGAAAAAGGATGATACGTTTCCTTCCCGATGGAGAACTTATTTCCAATAATGCCAAGCATAGAAGTCCTTACGTTTCAACAAGTTAACAATTCTGCAATTAGTTCCAGACTCTTATTTTAGCTAATTTAGCTATAAAAGTCAATAGAAATCCTATAACACATTGACAGACAAGTTGTTATGATCGCAATGCGGAGTTTATCATACTTTGCGGTATGCTACTGTCTCTTGAGCCCTGCCGAAGAAATAGCAGATACAAGAAACCCTCGCATAGCGAGGGTTTCCCATGCAAATCATAAACAATCCGGATTACTTCATCAACAGCATTTTCTTCGTATTCGTGAAGTCGGCGGTCTCAATCCGGTAGAAGTAGATTCCAGTAGCCACCGAACTTCCTCCCTCATTGGTCCCATCCCAACCAATGTGATAGCGTCCGGGCGAGAGATCCTGATCGACCAGGCGCCTGATACGCTGTCCCAGGACGTTGAATACATCCAAGCTCACGTGGGAGGCCTTGGGGATATCCATCGTTATGATAGTAGTGGGATTGAATGGATTCGGGTAGTTTTGCTGCAGATCAAACTCCTCGGGCAGGAAATTGTCTTCATCAGCATATATGGCAGTCGAACCTACCAGAGAGGTATCTATGACCGTAATTGATTCGTTGGCAAACCCACAGCCATCATCCGCTTTGAAAAAGAGCGCGTACACACCCTTGGGGGCCTGGTCGGAATAGAATGTAAGCACACCTACACCGTTGCCGTTATCGACAAAGCCAGCGCCTGTCGGCAAAGAATCCACCATCGTCAGGGTCATAGAGCTGTCCTCGGCATCGGTTGCAAGCATCGTCACTACGATTGTGTCGCCACGAACATAGTAAGTCGTATCACCAGTTTCCAGTCCCTTGCGCGAGTTGAAGGTGTTAAGAGCAATGGTGGGTACCTGATTGGGCAGTATCGATATATGAACTACCTTATCACCAGCACCTCCACATTCGTTTGTCGCCCTGAACCTGATGTCGTATTCATCGGCAAAGCCCGATCCCTGATTCCAGGTCCAGACAGTGGTATCGCCGGTAGCGACAGTGGCAAAGGTACCCAAACCCTCGCGACCTGGCGTATCCCAACTGAGTGCCAGACCGTTGGGGTCGACACCTATGAATTTGATCCGCACCGGTTCACATTCTATTACAGTGAAAGTATCTTTGAGGGCGTCGGTGTCGGGATCGTATGATTGTACTACCGGAGGCTGGGCGGTGAGGACAGTCAGAATTACGGTTTGGCTGTCGATTGAGCCGCAGTCTGAATCTACAACCATGAAATAGAGGAGATGGACGCCAATGTCCAGACTATCAGGAGTAATCCGGAAAGTCGCTGTGTCGCTTCCGGCAACATGATCTATCGTGATAGCACCCACCAGTGTA
>JAUXBO010000286.1 GCA_030619345.1 Candidatus Zixiibacteriota bacterium
AGTATTGGTGGTTATTTGCTAAATTTCCGGGCCGCTTTTTCAAAGGCCGGATTTGAAAGTTGTCCGAGGCTGTCATTGAGCTGATTTATGTTCTCTTTGGTGAGTAAGTTCAGTCTGTTGGGAAAATCTCCATCCGCGATACTGTCGTAAATTTCCTGCATGCGCCTTACCACGGTATCATCGATAATTTTTGGCCCCGCCTCCAGCGCTCCCATGCGAGCCACCACCGAAATGCGGGACAACATTCCTTCGATACCGTATTGTTTGACCAGCTCAACAATCAGGTCAAGCTGATACGCCACTTCGAGATAGGCGTTTTCCTCAGGTAATCCGTTGGCCACCAGAGTCTCGAATCCGCCCTTTATCAGGGCCGCCATACCGCCGCAGAGAACCACCTGTTCGCCAAACAGATCCCCGAGCGCTTCATGCTTGAAAGTGGTATGGACAATCCTCTTGGCAGAGAATCCGATGGCATCAGCAAGCGACATTGCCGTTGCTTCAGCCGTGCCGGTAGCATCATTCTGAATCGCGAGAAATGCAGATATCCCTTTGTCGGACAGGAACTTATCTCGCACCGCCAGTCCCGGAGCGTGAGGGGCGATTAGTATCAGATCGCAATCTGAGGGAGGTTTCACAAAACCAAAATGTACTGAAAGACCGTGCAAAAACATGAGTGTCTGGCCGGACTGCATATGGGGCGCGATTTCTGATTCAAAAACGCGGCCGTGGAGATGGTCTGGAAAGGCAAAACATATGATATCAGCGGACTTGACAGCCGAAGAAACATCAAGGGCAGGCTCAAAACCATCATTTTGGGCGACAGGTCGCGATTTGGAGCCTTCGGGCAAACCAATCAACACCGTGCAGCCGGAGTCGCGTAAGTTCAAGGCTATCGCCCGCCCCTGTGATCCATAACCAAGAACTGCTATCATTTTTTTTGTCAGACTCTTAATTGTCATATCGCTAATATAAATTGAGCTTTGACATTTGCCAACTTCGTAGTTTTATGAATCAGATGGATAATCTAAAGCAACAGAGACTGAACCTGGTCAAGCAAGCGCTGAATGAAGATATCGGACGCGGCGACCTCACTTCGCTGGCCTGTCTGGAACCAAACCCGGTTGTCGGCTCCGTTCTGGCCAAATCGGATGGTGTACTGAGTGGCGTTGTCCCTGCTCTTATGGCATTTAAGATTGTCGATTCAGCTATTAAGATCGTGTCGGTCAAATCCGATGGTGAGTACTTTTGCAAAGCAGATACCATTCTGGAGATTGACGGTTTCAACCAGACTATCCTGACAGCGGAAAGAACCGCGCTGAATTTCATGGCGCATCTAAGCGGCATTGCCAGCCTCACTAACCGCTATGTGAAGGCTGTTTCGCATACTGATTGCAGGATTATTGATACTCGGAAGACAACCCCGGGTTGGCGGCTACTTGAAAAGCAAGCGGTCGTTGACGGCGGCGGCGAGAATCATCGCATGGGTCTCTATGATATGATTCTTATCAAGGACAACCATATCGCTTCGGCAGGTTCAGTCCGTGCGGCCATTATCACCGCCAGGGAGTTTCTGCAAAGCTCAGACTTTCGACTTCAGTTTGACATGACTGCAGACGAGATTATCATTGAAGTAGAAATCGTCTCGGCCGATCAGCTCTCCGAAGCAATCGAGTCCGGGGCGGATCGACTGTTACTTGATAATCGGAGCAACGATGAGTTAGTCAAACTGGTACAATTAGCCCGCAGGATCAATCCAGAGATCAAGCTGGAAGCCTCCGGTAACATGACTCTCGACCGGGTAGCACGCGTTGCAGAAACCGGGGTTGATTTCATCTCGGTAGGGGCGCTGACCCACTCGGCTATGGCCAGCGATTTCAGTCTGAAAGTAACCAGTGTAGATGAAGCCTGAAGACGCGCCGCACAATCTGGCCGACAGACTGCTGGACATAATACGCGCTCGATCAAAAAGCCTCACAATCTCATATCTGGCCCAAAAACTCAAATGCGAACCGGACGATTTGATAATAGCGTCAGAACATTTGAGAGAGTGGGGATACAGCGTTGACCTGAACAAAAAGATTGGTGCGATTACTTTTGTCAGTGCCCCGGATATTCTGAGTTCGACCGAAATCAAATATGGTCTCCGCACCAAAATTATCGGTTGCCAGGTTCACGGCTACCGTAAAGTCAAATCGACCAATGATCTTGCCTCCCGTCTTGCCGCCGATAAAGCTATCGAAGGCAGCGTTGTGACGGCCGAAGAACAAACGGCTGGTCGGGGAAGGTTGGGACGAAATTGGTATTCGCCGGTGGGAGTCGGTATTTATGCCTCGATTGTCCTTCGGCCAAAGCTCCAACCGGAACAGGCACCCGGAATTTCCCTTATGACCGCCCTCGCGTTGGCCACAACGATCGACAAATATTTGCCCGGACAGATTCAAATAAAGTGGCCTAACGACCTGTTGATTTGCGGCAAAAAAGCAGCCGGGATACTGACCGAGCTCTCCGCCGACAAAGGCAGGATTGACTATTTGATTGTAGGGGTGGGGATAAATGTTAATCAGACCGGGGGGATGTTCCCCGATGAGATAAAAAAGAGTGCGACCTCAATCCGGCGCACCCTGCGCAAAAAAATCAGCCGGGTCCGGTTGCTCCAAGAATTCCTGTACAACTTTGAGCGCGAGTATCTACAGTATCAAAAACATCTGCTTAATAAATCACTCAAAAAGCTGCAACGGTATTCTTCACTTCTGGGTCATGACGTGGTCGTCACCTCCGGTCGGGAACAAATACGCGGACAAGCGGTTGACATTGACAGCAGTGGAGCGCTGGTCGTTGACACCGGAGATGATCGCAGAATCATTACAGCCGGCGAAGTGACTCTTCGGACCAACACGTAGCACCGCTACGGCGAACCAGAGAACAAACCATTAGTGTCGTTTTGAACGACGTACCGCCGCCACCAGGAGCGGCAGCAACGTGAGTTGGATCAGGATTCCCGGCAGCGAAGTCAGGATCATAGCCCCGCCGGCCAGATACTGAGTGAACGTATAGGGGATATCCATGAACATACCCAGTACAATCACACTAAGGGCAAACATAGGCCGCCCTA
>JAUXBO010000147.1 GCA_030619345.1 Candidatus Zixiibacteriota bacterium
GCTACGATCCGACTTAAACTTACGGAAAATCAAAGTCAATCCGACAATAATTAGCAGTACCGGCCAGAATTCCTCCCAATCAAACCAGTACCAGTTTTCCCGGACCAATAATATGACACCAATACCGATCAACACTATTCCCGGCAGATATCGATTCCAGGGTGAAAACGGCTTTGGCGTGATCTCTTCGGGTCCCGTGCTGAAAGCCTGTGCCCCGCCGAATTCCCGCTTCGGAATTATGATCCAGGCCACAATATAGGCTATCAATCCAAATCCGGTGGCAAACGCCAACATTACGCTGATAATCCGAACCAGAACCGGGTCGACTTCAAAATAGTCGCCCAATCCTCCACAGACACCTCCGATTACCTTATTGTCTGGAGAACGATATAATCTTCGCTGCATAATTACTCCCCTGGTTTTAGGGCTTTGTCTCTCTTCTGAATATATATACGAAACACAAGATGGAAAGTTTTTTCAAATCCGAGCCAGAAATCAATCGTTTCCAGCTTAGATCCCGTTCCAAAACGACCTATGGATCGCCCAAAATGCTTGTTGAATCTTCCGGGAACAGACTCTATACTTTTTTTGAAACTTGGCCCGTTAACCCAGCATGTTTTGGAGCTACACGCCGTTGAAAAGTCTCAGACCGAAGTTTCTATGCAGTTTCCTGAGCTTTGGCTTGATTTTCGCCATTTCCGGGAGCACCGTCCGCTCAGTGCCGGATGATGTCCACTGGCAGGAAGGCTTCCACCTTGAAGGCTTCGACGGTCCGGTGCATGCCCTTGTCCAGTACAACGGAAGGCTGATTGCCGGCGGCTCCTTTTCTGTAGCCCATAACGCCTATGCCCGAAATATTGCTCAGTGGGATGGACAGAAGTGGCTGCCACTGGGTAAAGGGACCGACAATCTCGTGCTGACTTTGCAGGTATACAATGGGACACTGATAGCGGGAGGGCAATTCGATTCGGCTGGTGAAGTTTCAGCCAACTACATTGCCTCCTGGAACGATACCTCCTGGTCGGCTCTGGGAACGGGATTGGACTACCATGTCCTTGCCCTGGAGTATTTCGATGGCGACCTGATTATCGGCGGCGATTTCACCATGGCCGGTGATTCGGCGGCCAACTATATCGCAGCTTGGAATGGATCTGATTATTTTCCCCTTGATGTCGGAACCACCGATATCGTCAAGGCACTTCTCGTCTATAACGCCCAACTAATAGTTGGCGGAGATTTTAGATACGCCGGAAACGTCTTTGTCGACAGAATTGCGGCCTGGAATGGCACCAACTGGACCCAACTCGGTCCCGCTGGTATGAACAAATATGTGAACACCCTGACTATCTATAATGGCAAGCTGATCGCCGGAGGAGCATTCACCGAGGCGGGCGGGAACAACGTCAGTCGTGTAGCCTTCTGGGATGGCGGAGGTTGGTCGGAGTTGGGAACGGGTATTGATGGCGATGTCAACTCAGTTGCAGAATTCAATGGAAAGCTGTATGCGGGTGGACTGTTCACCACCGCCGGAGGCGGACTCTCACAATATATGGCCATACTTGAGGGTCTTGACTGGTCACGACTTGGAAGCGGCATGGGCGGAGCTGTCAATGCCCTGATGGAATACGACAATCAACTCATTGCCGGTGGCTTTTTCCCAACCGCCGACACCCTGACAGTCAACCGTATCGCTGCCTGGACTGGCACGGACTGGGTGCGATTAGCTTCCTCCGGGGCAGGCATCAACGGCCGCGTCAGCGCCATGACTGCCTACGACGGACAAATAATTGCGGCCGGAAATTTCTCAACCGCAGGTGACCTTAGTATAAACAACATTGGAGCATGGAACGGCGCTGAATGGTCAACGCTCGGAAGCGGTATCAATGAAATCGTCTATGCCCTTGTTCAGTATGACAGTCTCCTGGTGGTAGGTGGCAGCATAAGCTCAGCTGGGGGAGTTCCAGTCAACAATATCGCCGCGTGGAACGGCAGTGCGTGGTCGGCGCTCGGCGAGGGCACCAATTCGTTGGTTCAATCGCTGGCTGTTTACGATACGCTATTAATCGCCGGTGGGATGTTTGATGCTGCCGGAGACTCTTCCACCAATCACATTGCGGCATGGAATGGTATCGACTGGCTTCCATTGGGCGAAGGTGTTAACGGCGACCTGTTCGACCTGGAGGTTTACGACAATAAACTGATCGCCGGTGGCAGCTTCACAGCGGCTGGTGGACAATCGGCCAGCAGAATTGCACAATGGGATGGGGCAAACTGGTCACCGCTCGGACAAGGGATGGATAAAACTGTCCGATCTCTGTCTGTTTATGGCAACAAGTTGATTGCCGGTGGTTCGTTTTCATCGGCAGGATATACTTCTGCCAGCAGGATTGCTTCTTGGGATGGCGCTTCATGGGCAAAACTCGGGGACGGCGTATTGGGTGTTGGGGGAGTTTACAGTATCACCGAAAGTTCCGGACGCTTGTTTGTTGGTGGCTGGTTTCACCAGGCCGATGGCCTCCCCGCCAACAACATAGCTCTATGGGAAGGTGGCAGTTGGTCTTCCTTGGGATCAGGAACCGAAGGGACTGTTTTTTCTCTGGCTGATCTGAATGGCACGTTGCTGGTCGGTGGGGATTTTGTCGCTGCCGGTGAAAAGGTCTCGGCGCATCTGGCCGTATGGGACAAGCTGTACACCTCGGTATCCGACAAACCAGAGCAAACAAGCCTACCGCAATTATTCACGCTCAACCAGAACTATCCCAATCCGTTTAACCCAACTACAACTATTGAGTACACCCTGCTAAAAAGATCATCGGTACAACTTGAAGTTCTGAACCTGCTCGGGCAAAGAGTCAAGTTGCTGGTGAATGGGGAATTTGCACCAGGTGCATACAGCGCAAATTGGGATGGCGGAAGCGAAACGGGACAAGCAACCGCTTCAGGTATTTACTTCTACCGTCTGCGGGTGGGAGAATCAGAGTCGATCAAAAAGATGCTTCTTTTGAAATAGCTCCGTGCGCTCTACTCAATCTAATTTCAATCTTAGTTTTTCAAGATGATCGTTGATGCGATCCCGCTGTTCACCGGTAGTGTTCCATGGAAAGTTACGAAGAAATTTAATCGACCGATTTATTTCGAGCGTGTCATTACTTAACAAACCAATCTGGTACACGGTTGAAATCATACTGTCCAGCATGACGTTGTAACTTGAATCAGCCAGCGGTTTGAGTACTTCGACTGAGTCAGGCACGACACCCTCCCGATAACGACGGGTACCATAGTCTGCGATTGCGGAGCGGAGTGAGTCACGCTGATCTCTCAAAAGCCTCAATTTCAAGAAACTCTCATCCAAGAAAAGACTGTCGGCAATCGCCGGTGCAAGTTTTACAAAATCCTTCTGAGCTGTCACTTTCAACGATTGTGCTGCTTTCGGTGGTGGTGCCACCTTCTGCGGTGCTGATAGACTAAATTGCTCAGAGGAAACCTCACCAAGACCGGCGCTTTTGGCCTTTTCCTCTTTCAGATATCTAACAGCATCACCGTCTACTGCGATCCCTTCCAGTTTCACCTGTGGCTCGGCTGGTTTCGTGTCGGTCGGCTCCGGGGCAGCAAAAGAGGGAGCCTGGGCGCGATGACTCTTCTCGGACACAATTTTTTTAGGGGCAATTACTTCGAAAAACTCTAACTCTGCTTCAGCTAACGACCTCTTCTCAGCGTCCTCATCTTCCCCAAATGCGTCTTTCAGATTGGAGTCATCACGCAACTCTTTGGATGCCTCTTTCTTGGTATCGAACTCGTCAAACAGCTGATTCAAAGTGTCATCGGTTCGCCCGGTTATCTCGTCTACCGGCACGGGTGCCACCATCGCGGGTGACATATGTTCAAGTACCGGTTCTTCGATATCCGAGCGATGCAACGAAATGAACGTTAAGGCGGCAATCGAGGCAGCCACCGCAGCCAGTTTCCATACCATGCCGAATGATTTGGTCGGCTTGATGTCGACTACTTCGGTAGCCGTGGAGCCAAGCGCCTGTTCAATTTTAGAGGCAGACTTCTCCCAGTAGTCACTTTCATCAAGACGGCTTTTCTTTTCGATCATCTCATCGAGTTGCTGATACTTTTCGAGCTGTTTACGGCACTCTTCGCAACTTTCCAGATGTTCGCGAACAACTTCAAGCTCGTATGGAGGGAGATCGCGGTCGTGGTAGGCCGACAGCCTATCGATGAAATATGAGTGGTCCATACGCTTAGTACCCTATAACAAATCTTTCAATTGCTCCAGCAGGAATTTGCGGGCGCGATAAAGCCGCGAGTCTACTGTCCCCGGCGGAATCTTGAGATAACTGCCGATAGCGGCGTAATCCATATCTTCAAAATGACGTAAGGCAAAAACAGTCCGGTACTTTACCGGCATTGATTGCACCGCTTCATAGAAACGCTTTTTGCTTTCATCGTTCAACAGGGATTCCAGTGGTCCCAGTTCAGTACTTCGGGGATCAAATCCGGTCTCCTGCATACCATCCAGAGAGTCCTTTTTTTCTTCCTTCCGAATCTGATTGTAAGCCAGATTCCTCGCTATCGTCGACAGCCAGGGATAGAAGGCATACTCCGGGTTGACCCGATCAATCGCCTTGTACGCACGTACAAAGGCATCCTGTACAACATCTTCAGTCATATCAAATGATCCCAGCAAACCATAAATAAAGCGGAATAACCGCTTTTGGTGCATCCTGATCAGGAGGCCGAACGCTTTTTTGTCACCGTTCTGAGAGGCCTCGACCAGGCGTCGCTCCTGCTGTCTTGTTTCCTTATTCTCTACCGTCACCGAAGCTGTTTCTTCCCGATTATTCCCAATATTTATCACGCCCTTGAGCCCACCAGCTCCAGAGCAAGAATCTCCAATTGTACCTGCGGTTTGAGTTTACTTCGCCTGAGTTCGGAATCAAGTTTGGCAATGGAGATAATAATCTGTTCGAGTTTATCGCTGCTGTAGCGTTGCGCCTGACGGCGAAAATTGGGGATTAGAAATCCGCGATTCCCCAGCGGATTCTTCCCCGCTTTGACCAGATACAAAGATGTAAAATGTTGCTGCAGCAAAGTAGCTAATACGGTTGGGTGAATACCTTCGGAAAGAAGTCCTCCCAGCATCTTGATAACTTCCGCCGGGTTGCCGTCGACTATCCGGTCGGCCAGATGGAACATATTGAAAATTTCATAGCCGGAGCAAACGCGCCGAATATCCTCGGAAGTAATCGTCTCTGACTCCCCCTTGTACGACACCAGTTTTTCCAGTTCGTGCTCCAACGCACCTCTATTACCCGCCACCAATCCGATCAAGAGACACAAAGCCTGCGGCTCAATGGTCAGATTTTCTTTTGTAAGGCGGTTGCGAATCTGTCCGGCCGTTTCCTGCTCGGTCAGTTTCTTGAACTCGACTGGTTCGGCGACTGCAGTAATCGATTTGAAAAAAACGCTGGCTTTTTTGGGGATTTTCGACGAAGGCGAACTGAATATGATCAGACGGTTGGGATCGGGAGGTTTCAGAAACTTGAATATCCGCTGCAGTTCTTTTGGCTTGAAAGACTGGATATCGCTGATCGCGAAAACCTGCCGTTCACCAAGCATGGGCAAAGTGGATAGTTCGGCAGTTAGATCGGCGACCGAAGTGCGTTTGCCATCGATTTTCCGGTAGTTACTGCTTATCTGCAAATCGGGCAGGAATTGCCGGACGACAAATTTGCGTGCCTCGGCCAGACGGTATTCCTCGGGGCCGTAAAAAAAATAGACCGGTTTGAATTTACCGGCTGAGACTAACTTAAATAATGAGGCGGGGGTGGCCATACCTGATTATAACGCGCCACCCGCAGATGGGTCAATCAAAAAGCGAATCGTAGTCCGGATTGTTCCGGCTGGGCGCCCATTCCAATGAAAAACCATATTTCTCGCGGTACATCCTGGCCTTGTCCATCAACGGAGAAAAAACGGCGTTTAGTTCCTGGCGCTGGTTGACCTGATTGACGACTGATCGGTTGTTGCCGTAAATCTGGTACGCCTTATTCTGGAAATACTTCTGATTACCGTCAATGAACTCCAACAGGGCCAGAAGTGAGGCAAAGTCAGAATGATCATTATTTAGAGCGTCGAAAGGCGCCTTGAATTTGATCCCCAGTTCCGGTATGGCAAAAGCAACCACGGCTGTCTTATTAAGATCATTCCCCTCGGGCAAAGATGTCGATCCAAAATAACATTCCATGGATTGTTCTAATGCAAGCTCTGTGCCACTGGAAGAAAAGCAACAACCTCATTGAACGACAACGACTTACAAGTTAATATTTGAAGGGTGAGAGAAAGCAGATGCACAATTTGATGCAGAATACTGGTACTAACGATACTCGCGATTAATCATAAGCCACCCTTTCCTTCTGTACAACTGGTTACATACCGTTCTGTCTTTCC
>JAUXBO010000050.1 GCA_030619345.1 Candidatus Zixiibacteriota bacterium
AGACAAATATATTATACTAAATAATCCCATTCTGTCAAGACTTATTCTCATAAATAATCAACTCCTATATTACGTAGTAACAATATAAGCCCGGAATGCTCTGTTATGATCGAAAGGCGGACAATTCATATGAATAAGAAAATTGAAAGTATCTGCCAGTAATGAGCTAATCCCAGCAAATATAAATGGTTCCGGTAGGGTAACGGAACCTGACAAGGTTGATGAGACATTCAGACGTGTCGAGATTGTGAACGATATCACAAGGGTATAATTGGATCTTAAGATTGGAGAGTGGATATGGGGAGTTGGATCCACGAACGCCATGTGAAGATATTCACAAGCGATCCACACGATAACTCTTGTTAGGAAGGTTCCGATGGTCTCTCGATAGATAGTCTGCGCAACGTTGAGGGGACTTGAGCTAGTAATGATATGTGAAACTATTCACAAGCACAAAGAGTTAACCAGTAACCAGAACGCAACTCCAACCCAATTCAAACAGTGAAAGAGCCGTTCCCAGAACGGCTCCAATAGGTCCTCGAATGCAGGCTGCTGAGCCCACTTTCATTTACTGAAAACGGCCGTCTCAGCTCGATTCAATTCTCTCCAAAACCCGGAATCACTGCGGGAAACAGAAACTCGGATGAAGCGGTGGGTCTCCGCCAAGGAAGAAATAATCGACCAAATAAGTGAGGTCGGAAATATCAATCGAGCCGTTGCCGTTGGTATCCAACATGTCAGGGCAGGCCGGTTCGCAACAGAACCAGGGCTCGATCATACAGAAGGCCCACTCTACAAAGCAAATGATGTCACTTATATTAACCTGGCCGTTGCCGTCTATATCACCCGCCGGATTGTCGCAACAGACACAGAAATTCTCGACACAGGTTGTCCCGTATCCATGAAAGGTACCCCCCAAGGCCAGACAGTTTTCTTCGGACCTTAGCGAACAACTGTCTCCCGACAGGCAACAGGCACCGACATCAGTGCTCGGAAAACAACAGGTGGGTACGGGATACTGCGGGAAAACCGACAAGCCGTATGTGAAATAGTCTGCATACTTGTCAGCATCGCCGGCATCAATGACACAGTCGCCGTTGAGATCCAACTGGTAGAGTGCCTCGGGCTGAGGCAGTTCGCCCGCAAAATATCTCAACATGTGGACCAGATCACCGACGGTTAGAACCAGCCCATCCCCATTTACATCTCCTGCTGCCCAGCAGGTATCGGCCACATTTATGACACCTGACAACCACTCGGAATTGGGCGGGTCATGGTAGGCGAATGGTCCGGGGCCATCGGCCATTGTAAAAACAATCTCAAATGTAGAGCCTGGAACAGACATTGGGCCGGAGTCCCACTGTTTAGGAGATTCCGGTAGGGAAACAGTCGAATGGGTACCGTTCACCAGAACCCACTGGTCGATATCGCCGGGAGAGATTTCAAGATTTGGTTGGGAGTAAGCAAAGTCCGTCATTTCGACTATGTGGGTAAAGCCAAAAGCAGAGCCAGCAGTTCCAAACGCCAGCAACAGGCAGCCGAGAAACAAGGTCCGTCTCATTTTTCCATCTCCTTAGTATATATTACAGCACATGCGTAGACGAAGTAGTCTTGTATTTCAATATACCGGGGGATGAAGAATCTTGCAATCAGCAAATTTGGAACAAAAAAGGCCAGGCATTCTCCCGTTGGACATTCTCTCAGCAAAGTTTCCGTTATGTCACTCTGGGGGTGAATCCAGGCCAAAGCGAGTTTGACGCGGCAACCCGGTGAACCCGAAGATTCACCGGGCACAATCGACACACAATCTCTTAATGGCAGGCGATTGGGGGAGGGCCGCCGCCGAAGAGAAAATCTATCAAATAGGTGTTATCGGATATATCAATTCCGCCGCTGTCATTGATATCCGCTTCGTCAAAACAGACCGGGGCGGGACCTCCGCCAAAAAGAAAACTGATCAAGTAGGTAAGGTCGCTGATGTCGCAATTGTCTCCGGGATCGCCATCAATATTTCCTCGTGTCCCTATACAACAATCTGCGCTCTTGACGATATAGGCGTTTTTAGTTCCGGCTCCAAATGACTTCGTCTCCCCGGCAACAATATATCCGCCGTCGGCAGTCGTCAGTATCTCATAGGCTTTGTCATCTCCGACGCCGCCCTTGGTGTCTGTCCAGAGCGTGTCACCGGTTGCGTTTAGTTTGACGATATAAAAGTCATGCCCCCCGGCACCGTAGGAATTTGTCCAACCGGCTACGAGGAAATCTCCTTGATCAGTTTCCTGAACCGATCTGGCCACCTCATCGGATGCACCGCCCACGGTCCTGCGCCAGGATTCAGTTCCATCGGAAGTTAGTCTCACTATAAACATATCACTTGACCCGCCTCCCAAAGGCGTACTGCTTCCGACAACTATGAGACCGGAATCAGAAGTCTCAACGACTGAGAAAGCGGTCTCATCACCGGTCGTACCATATGTATTCGCCCAAAGAGAATCACCAATGACGTTCAGTTTGAGCAAATAGAAATCACCAGCCCCGGCACCGTAGGAATCGGTCCGACCGGCAAGAATATATCCGGCATCGGCTGTCTGATAAACCGAATAAGCAACATCGGAACCTGGTCCGCCGATAGTCTTGCTCCAGAAGGATCCGAGAACAGAGTTGGCTTTGATAAAATGCACGTCGGGTGGGTCCAGTATTGTTGGTGCCGCCCCGCCGACCAGAGCGTAGCCGCTTCCACCGACGCCAGTTACATCCAAAACCATATGAATAGGAGAACCACCGAAATTGCTGCCAAAAAGGTATTCTCCGGAACTGGAGGTCTTAATTACATAGTCGTTGGAAGGCAGGGGTGGGACAGTTCCTGCAATGATGAAACTGCCATCGGACCCAACGTCCATAGAGGTTCCAAGATCAGAACTGGTCCCTCCAAAATTATTGCTCCAGACAATGTCTCCGCAGGCGTCAATACGGACAAGGTAGAAATCGTTCCCTCCGCCCATTGAAGAAGTTGAGCCGAGAAAAGCATAGCCACCATCGGATGTCTGGCGAATAGATCTTGCGTCCTCGCTTCCGGCCAGCCCGATTGTAACTGTCCAGTCTGAGGAAAAAGAGCAGGCTGCATTGATAGTCGCCGTGCTCAGGCTCATCACAGCCAGTAATGTGGCAGTTAATAGATACGATGATTTTGCATTAGAAAGTTTCATGAATTACCTCTCGATTTATCTTATGAGTCTTCCGACCGTCCGCGAAGAAAACTCGTTTTGTCCGGCATCCTCGAAATTCTCGATTAACTTATTTGGATGTGTCTCCAAATAGATAAGTACGTAAAACTACTACAGATTGGTCGCATAATTGACTACCGACCATTGACAAAAAGTATAGCAAAGATGTATCCCAAAGTCAAGGAACGGTTTATAGGTGCAGGGGTGGATGCATCTTCAGTATGTGGGTGCATCCCCTGAGCGTATGAGTATGGAAAGCAGAGGATGAATCTGGCCCTCAAGCGGGACACTGAGAAAATTGCTCAAGATCAATGAGTTGCATCCAAGATGAAATTCAAGTGCAGATTCCGCGATTCCTTTTCTCTGTGTCAAACACCTCCGACGGAAAAGTGATTTGACAGGCTGAAGTATTCTGATAAACCACATTGCCAGTACGTAAAATGTCAGGTGTGGTCAGCGTATGATAACCAGACGTGAGTTTCCGGAAAGTGCGGAGACTAATGAAGCACGGAGTTTTGCTATGTTTTATGGTACAGGCGGATTACATTCGTCAGGTTATACAGTAACTCCGTCTGAGTTCGTGACAAATCAACCTGGTTCTCTAATACTTCTCGTAAATCTGAGCTGCTTAGGTATTCAGCTATGGAGGGAGAACTGAAGCAAGAGCCTTGACGTAATTGAGTCAATTCGGTATCCGTGTCTCTGCCGGGACTTCGACCCCTTATGCGTTTAAGCTTGTTAAGAAGTGATGGGCAGCGGCGCAGCCAATGTAGCAACAACTCCTGTCGCCCGTACCTTGCCGAGGCAGGGGGGGCACCACTACCAGCGTCACGAATTGAGGCAACTTTCCCGGACAATGTCGACATGAATTCGCGATAGAGTCGATTATAGAGTTTGAGAGAATCCGGTACGCGCATGGCCATCTTAAAAAATGAAAGACCGTAGAAAGGGGTGCTGCACCAGAACGAGCATCGGTTGCGATCTTCACCTTCAAAAAGCCATTTCATAGCCCGTTCATAGATCATGAAGTGAACGTATTTGTGTCCTAAGGATTGCTCCGGGTAAGCGTTCAACAAAGTCATCAGATTCTCTAACATGTCTGCCACGGATACTCCGGTGAGCCGTGAGACTACATTTGGTTGGAACAGAGCGTTTCTCTCAAGAATGAACTGGGCGAGTTTCTTGACTGATCGAAATCTAACTGCAGGCAGTAGGCAGGGCAATACTTTGTCGCCACCATCGCCGGAAAGATAAATCAAATCGTTGCCTAGTTCCTCCCGGATTGTGCCCAAAAAAGGAAAATCTTCGGCCGTGGACGAGAGAATGATACCACCCTTTAGTCTGATAATCCAGTCGCGATCAGGTTGGGATGCGGGGGGGAGAGAGACTACTTTCCAGTCGAGATCGAGTGCATCGGCGATTTCGCGCGCGACCTTAACGTCCTCGCTCGCTGAGCCAGTATGGTCGAGAAAAGTAAAGGCCCTCAGATCATGATCAATTGCGTTCAGCGCAGCTGCCACTGTCCGGGAATCCATACCTCCACTGAGAGAAAGAGCTGTGTCTTGATAGTAGCTAACCAGTTGGCGAGTCGTTTCCTTGAATTCATCGGCAAGTTGGGATGCCACGGAAGGCCGGTGCCAAAGATCGTCCTTTTGATCAAAACAAAGCTCGACAGCTTTTGAGACTGAAATAGCGGATGCTTGACCACATACTCTTATGATGCATCCCGCGGGTGCCCTTCTGGTCGCCGCCAGAAGAGTGCCCCGGTCAGGGACGAAACCAAACAGCAAATAGCTTGCGACAGACGTCTTGCAAAGATCGGTGGCAGCGCAATAATCCGGGATGAATTGCATCTCTCGTGATACGACTATTTTTCCCGGTGATGTGTGCAAGTATAGTGGCAATCGCCCAAGGACATCGGTGAGGATGGCGGTTTTACTCGAAACTCTGTCCATGAAAAAGAGAATAAATTCACCGTTTTGCTTCATAAGCCAATCTCCGAGATCGGCATCGTTTCCATCTCCCAGGGCCGATTTGGCTACCCGAACAAGTTCGGTCTCCAACTCGTGCTCTGAATACCCCTGAATATGTCCCTCAAGAACAATCAGCAAGTCATCCGTATCAATGAGACAAATTGGGTAGCCCGGGTAAGAGGTGAAACTGAGAAAGGTCGATTGATCTGAGATCACAGTCTCGGAAAAATAGCGTTGGTCGTGGCATAGTTTTCTTGTCGTGGCTACGGCTTTTTGTGAGTCTACTCCGCTCTTGAAGTTTGTAACAAAATGTAGGCCTGGCATGATAGTAACTCTTGGAATTGCTCGTTGGTTCTACTTCCCCGCAGAAGATAGGAGTTACTCTCTCAAAAGTAAATGATAAAACCGGCGGGAGGTTCGATCGGCTCCACGACCACCGGAGCTCTCAAGTGAGAGCGCCCTACTTTCGCTTAAAATGAATATACCAAATTGGTTGAGAGGAGGTCGATACGGGAGTCGTCGGTTTCAAGGTCGTGCCACTCCCACTCAGCAGAGTAAAACAGACTCAGATTGAGATGCTTCATAAGTCCGAGATCGCCAATCAGGGAAACACGCTCAAAGAGGAAATCAGAGAAGAAATCGCCGTCGTTCTCATAGTCCCGGCGACCGGTGACCGATTTGGCCGAAAGGAAAAAACCGCTCATGGAAAAATGATCGAACTGTATCTCCGCCCCCCATTCGGTGTAGTCCTCGCTCTCCAGCAAACTCGACGACTCTTCGGAGAGAAACGTAGCGGTCGGACCGGCGGCCAGTTCCGAAGAACCAAACTCCATACCTTGCAGGAAGCTGATACTGGTCCGGGAGTAGTTCTGGTTGGCGTCATCGTTGCCATCGTAGATGGTCGATTCCCACTCCAACACCTGCCGCATGAAAAAAGGCTCAGTGATTCTCATTTTGTTACGTCCCTGAAACTCCAACCGGTACTGGTCGTCTTTACCCGTAGAGTGCTGATAGTCTTTGCGTTCAAAACGCGCGAACAAATCGTACTCACCCGAAGTATGGAAACCAAAGGTCGATGACTCTGCGCCGTAACTGTCATAGTCGAGATCACTGCTGTCGGCTACTTTTCTCGCCAGATAGAACGCTGAGAGATCGACACTCGAAAAGTAGCTATAGCGATAGCTGAAGCCGGTCGCTACCCCCAGGCGGTAATAATTGTAGTTGTATGCAGCAACAGAATCAAAACTGACAAAATCAGTTTTGACCTGCAGCCAATTATCAAAGCGATCAGAGTGCTTCAGGGTATATCGTGCTCGGGCGTACCCCTGAGAGTAGTCGTCGCCAGCCGATGATTCTCCGTTGATTCTCTTTTTCATTTCCAGATCACTGTAAATGTCCAGTCGATTCCTGCCAACAGGCAGCCGCATCCCGTTGTTTAATCTGACTCGGAAAAAGTCCGGAGTTTGCTCAAGCGATGTCTGCAGTTCTATACGACGATCCTCATATGGAAGATAAAGCATTGACAGGGTGCCTTTGATGTCATCGAGGTAGTCGGTTTTCAGCGCCCATTCACTTATGGCCGAATCCCCGCCCAGGTAACTGACTGAGTCGGCAAAATACTCCTGTGAAATGAAATCATACCCAAGCCCGGCTTTGAACTGGGTTCGGGCCGCCGCAGAGGGGAGCGACGGCCCGAACATGATAAAACCGATTAACAGAATCGGCATAATTTGTTTAAGATATGTCTTCGTCAATATTTAACGTCCCTGTTGAAACCCCAAATGCTTTTGCAGTTGTTTGAGAGTCATCTCGGTGGCGCGAAGAGCCGCGGTAGCAGCATCGACATTTCCCTTGTCGGCCGCTTCTCTGGCAATCGTGAGTTGCTCACGGACCTGATTCAATAGTTTCCAGCCGCGGTCATCGCCGGGCAGAATCTGCTCGGCCAAATGGTCGGCTTGATTTACCAGCCGCTGGTGGATCTTCTCGAACTGCCCTTTGCCGCGACACTCTTCAGCGGCCCGGTTAGCCAGACGGGTGGCTTTCTGAATCGAAGCTCGGGCTGCCTCCATGTTGCCGTTACCATAGAATTGATGCGCCTGTCTCAGTGATTGTTTGGCCTGCGCGAGAAGCTCGGTTGCCCCTTCAGATGCACACTCGGTAACCACTGCTTGGATTCGTTCCAGTTGGGCGCGAATCTGCTCCATGCGGCGATCCAGAAAATCAGACTGTCTGTCCTGGCGCTGTAATGTTTCCATCAACTTGCGTAGCGCCGCCTCGACCTGATTGCAGAGCTTGACCGCCGGACGATAGTCCCCGGCATTATAGAATTCCCAGGCGCGACGGAGATTGTCACGAGCATTTTCGTACAAAGACCTTAGCGCTGCGGGAGCGTTGTGAGGACCGGATTCACGGACTCTTTCAAGAAGTTGCTTAGTGTGCTCCAGCTTGCGTAGAACGGTGTCACGGTTTTCATCGGTAGTACGGGCCACACCTATTGCTTTCTGAGCCAGCCCTCTGGCCAGCTTAGTTTTCTCGGCGGCCACCTGGAAACGCTTTTGGCGATAGTCATTCCAGGACGATTCGTGTACTTCGATTGCTTTTTGAAGAAGGAGCTTTGCTTCGCGTGAGTTTGATGCCCGAATCGTTTCAGCGGCCATTTGGATAATTTCAGCCGTGCGATCCATCTCTGCTCGAAGTTTCTCGATCTGTTCCTGCACCCGGTCGCTGGTACCTTGAGCGATTGGAGACTGGTTTATCAGAAACAGTCCGGCCAGTAGCAGTGCAATTATCGTTATATTTCTTTTCATATCTTCTTTCCTTTATTCTGAGCCATATATCACTGGTTCAGATTATAATCAAATCTCGTGCCGGGACCTCAATTTGGCCGTATTCTATTGTGAGTCATGCACTTATATCAGTCAAAGCTCAGTCGGAAGTTGGAAAAATCGTACCAGATGGTACGGATCGTGACCCATTAGGTAGTCCAAAGCCTTCAAATTGAGATATTGTGTACTTTCATCCGGCTGTATAGCCGCCGCCTGGTGATTTTCAGCATATTGGCAGCTTCGGTCTTATTGCCACCGGTCCGGTCGAGAGCATCGATAATCATCTGCTTTTCGGCCATCTCCAAACCCTCTTTAGCCGAGCCTTTTGCGGCGCCAGTATCGACGAGTGGATCGTTGTCGGTTTCGAGGGCAAAATCGCTAACCGAGATTTCTTCACCGCCCGACAGAATGACGGCCCTCTCCAGAACATTCTTGAGTTCCCGAATATTACCCGGCCAATCATATTGCATTAGCAAGCTGGCGACTTCGGTAGAAACAATCGGGTGGGCGTATTTGGATGATCTCAGGAAGTGTTCGGACAATTCGATGATATCGTCTCTTCGTTCCACAAGCTGCGGCAGCCTTATAGGAAAGACATTGAGACGATAGAACAGGTCGTCGCGGAAATTCTTTTTTTCCATCTCTTTTTTCAGGTCTTTGTTGGTGGCTGCTATGACGCGAACGTCGACATCAATCAGATCGACTCCTCCCACTCTGACAAGGCTGCGTTCCTCGAGCACTCGAAGCAGTTTGGTTTGCATAGACGGAGCAGTTTCACCAATTTCATCGAGAAAAATAGTTCCGGTGTGAGCCAGTTCGAATCT
Organism: Candidatus Zixiibacteriota bacterium; assembly: GCA_030619345.1. Classification (GTDB taxonomy): domain Bacteria; phylum Zixibacteria; class MSB-5A5; order GN15; family FEB-12; genus JARGFS01. The sequence goes on from JAUXBO010000050.1 coordinate 8,847, forward strand.
TCCATGTTTACGGGCGACCGCACCGGTGAAAGCACCCTTTTCATGACCGAATAGTTCTGATTCGAGCAGGTTATCCGGCAGAGCGGCGCAGTTGACCGCGATAAACGGTGCATCTTTGCGATTTGACAGGTCGTGGACCATACGTGCGGCCAGTTCCTTGCCGGTCCCGGACCTACCGGTCAGCAGAACGGTGGAGTCTGTCACGGCCACCTGGCGGATCATCTTTTTGACTTCCTCTGTCGCCGGGGCTGAGCCGATAAACTTGCCGTACCGGCTCGTCTCGACTTCCTTTTGATAATGACTCGATAACGATTTTTCTTTTTGATGTTTGATCAGCTTGTTAACGATCAACTCAAGTTCGTCCAGCGAGAATGGTTTGACAAGATAGTCAGCCGCGCCTTTTTTCATAGCCTCCACCGCTGTCTCGACCGTCCCGTACGCGGTCATCATGATGACATCGGTCCCCTCTTTTTGCAATCCGCTCTCAAGGATTTGCATCCCCGATACTTCCGGCATGGAGAGATCGGTGACAATCAGATCGTAGGCATGCTCCTCAATCAGCTTAAGCGCCTCTTTGGGATCGATCGTAGTAGTCACTTTGTGACCTGCGTCTTCAAGCTGTCCGCAGACCAGCGAAGTCATTTTTGGTTCATCATCGACGACAAGGATATTGGCCATAATTCTCTATTCTGTTTTAGTGGGCAATTCAATGATCACGGTTGTGCCCTGTTTCGGGACCGACTCAATATTGATTTTACCGCCCATTTGTTCAACTATATTCTTACTAAGATACAATCCCAGGCCGGAGCCGGACAGCCGGGTCGTATAGAACGGATCGAAAACCCGTTTGAGCTCTTTCGGTTCCATGCCCGGACCTTTATCCAGAATTATAATCAGAGTACGCCCCGTGGGTCTATGGTCAATCTCCAGGCCGATCTTTATTGGGAGCCCTTTTTCTTTGCAGCTTTCAGCTCCGTTTATAAGAAGATTCAACAAAACCTGCCTCAACGCCCGCCGGTAAGTTTTGATTATAACTCCGCTGTCGATTTCTCCCGAAATCCATTCAATCTGCTGATCGAAGTATTTGTCGGATAGATGCTTCTTTAATTCACGGCCAAGCTCCATAAGTGACAACTGCTCACTTGGTTCGTTAATAAGAGTGGTCTCGCCACTGCCACCGCCGCTTGAGCGGGCAAAATCAAGATAGCCGGTCACGATAGAGTTCAGGCGATCAACTTCTTCGATTACGAACCGACCTTCTTCAGTGTCGTTCCTTTTTAGCAACCGTTCCGCCGAGGCTCGGATTATCATGAGCGGGTTTTTGATCTCGTGCGAGACAACGGCCACCATTCTTCCGAGATAAGAGTGTGTTTCGTTCATGAAAAGACGCTGCTCGATTGAGTTTACTCGTCTCTGATACGACACGAATATCAGCCCAAAAAGAAGTCCGCCAATCACCGACAGCACTGTCGAAAAGACAAGACTGTTTCTTAGATCATCCAATACCTGAAAATAGTCGACGTTAGCCTCGACCCCCAGGACCGCCGTCACAAAGTACGAACTATCCAGTAGTGGGATAAAGGCTGTCTTGAGATAAATATCGCCGCTCTGATAAGATGGCGAAATGGTGGTGACGGGATCAAGGCTGAAAAAGATCGAATCTATGTATGGTCCATTGAGTTCTTTGAGGATATAGAGCGAGTCGTTATCGATAGTGGTTGTAGCCAGATACTCATAGGATTCGTTGAGAATAAACAGGTCGGCCAGCGAATCGGCGAACTTGACCGTGGTGAGCAGATCGATAGTTTTGTAGTAAGCGTCGAAATCTCCCGAGGCCAACTGCCCGGCCATCTCGCTGCTGATCCCGGCGCTGGTGGCGTGGCCTATCGCGGCCAGCCTGCGGCCGAGCTGCTGATCGAGCATATCTCGGGTATTCTGGTAGAAAAACCACCAGGCAAGATTCACAAGAACGATCAGAGCTATCGTGAAGAAAGCAATTACTAACAGTCTTTTGGAAGAATGACTGGGCATGTGATTATTATCGTCGCCTGAGGCGTTCCAGTCACCCAGAACAG
>JAUXBO010000066.1 GCA_030619345.1 Candidatus Zixiibacteriota bacterium
CTGTTACAAGTCATGCTGAGCCTGTCGAAGCATGGTTCGTTATCCAAAATAACCACCCTTCGACTAAGCTCAGAGATGACTTAGGACCATCAAGATTGCTATTTAAATCAGTCGCCCACCGCAAGCGGTGGGTACTTTCAGAACAGCAGCCAACTCTTTTGGCTCCCACGGCAAGCCGTGGGCGACCCATGCATGGAATAACAAAAACAACTGTAAACATATGCTAAATCTGGCTATGCGCCGCTTAATATGAATAGAAGAAAGCACAAAACAGCCGGAGTAGCGTTATGCAATCCCAGTCCAAATCAGAGCCGATTTAACGGTGCGATATAAAAATATGCAAAACGAACCCAATTCTGTGTAGGTCAAACCACCTACCTCCGGTAGATGTCAACCGAGCCGAGACCAACATCAAGAGTCAGAATAATCCGGATGTCGGCGGAATCAAAATCTTCGGTTTCAAACAGGTCGTCATCAATTTCTTCGATGTCACGCGAGTGAATATCAATCGAAGACAGCCAATTACCGCCGCTGGTCTCGATCCGTACCGCCACGTTATCGGGGAGATAAATTTCCGCTGAGCCTAAGCCGATTTCAATATCAACTTCAGACTCTCCGTTGTACTCACCCCGCAAATCGATAGTGAACGAGCCGACCCCTCCCTCAAAACTAAACTGTTCAAAGTTGGCGTTACCAATTTCTTCAAGTTCCAACGAAGAAGCCCCTGCTTCGATATCCAAGCGTTTCATCCGGATTGGATTGGGTTCTGAAAAAACAACCCGGCCCGAGGCGGCACCGATTTCAATACTCAATTCTTCGAGTGGAATCCCTCCAAGATCCATGTCGGCTTCACAGGCGCCAATTTCTATTTGCAGAGTAGTTTCATAACGGGTAGACAAGGTTATATCCCACTCATTGTCATCGGTATCAATATTCATATTATTGCGATGATCACTCTCAAGGCTGAGATAACCGGTCGAGCGACTTACCTTGTAGTCGACCTCGTAATCGGTCCGGCGGGGATTGTAACTTATGTCAACGATAGCCACCATTTCCATATCGCGCGGTTCTATGCGAAACTCACCGGCGCCGAGTTCAGCCGTGATCATGATACGATCGGCCCCGTCCAAATCGATTTCCTTGGTGACCTGTTTCATGCGGGCCGAAACCGACAGAGAAATCGCGAAGAAGGTCATCAATCCGAGTATTAGCAGAGTCTTTTTCATAATGCACCTGTCCTGGTCATAGTTTATTCTTGCTGCTTAACAATACGCAGGTCAGGACAACTATGTTTCAAGGGAGATTTTGGAGAGAATCAAGATTTCGGATCGGGCGGAATATCGGCTGTCGGTGGTTCATCCGGAATTGGGGGTGGGGCAGGCATATCGCTGGCATCGGCGAACGGTTGGACCCGCTCACGCTGCCCGGAATATGGTCGGAATCCAAATCGAGTCAAGACTACTGCTCCCAGACCGGTGGCCATAGGAAAAGCTGTAATCACGATTGACAGAACCAGTAGAAAGATGCCGAAGCCTTCGGCGGTCGGACTATCCATACCCAGCAAAAACGCCACGCCGAACCAAAAAAGCATCAGGAATGAAATACCTATCAAGGACTGGGGAAGGAACTCACGGCTGGTTACACCAAATTTTGAGAGAATTTTCCTGGTTACCCAGGAACCAAAGGCAACAAAGCCGAGGAGATAACCGGCCAAATAAACCAGCGGAATGATCGGGATCAGGACAGTGCCAATAATCGTAATTGCCACCAGCGCTAAAACCAGAGGGATCATTAAAGTGAGCAGAAACCCGAGCAGGAAAGTTCGAGCCGGATGTTTACCCATGCAGTCCTGCAGATTGTACAGTTGCCGTGGCATAAGCGAAGAGACCAGGAAAGCGCACAGAAGGAGAAAAGCGGTTAGCGAAGCCACCACGATAACGCCATCGACCTGAAAGTTTCCTGCCAGATCATCAAGATCGAGAGGATTACCGGTCCGCTCGACTCTCCCCTGAACATCGCCGCCCTCCTTTATGACCACGTCGGGAGCCACCACGTTGCCATCGACAACTCCGCTGCTGGTAATCAGCACCCGGTTGTTCAGTGATTTGACATTTCCGCGAACCCAGCCTTTAACCGTAACACGACCGTAAGCGATAATATCACCGTCGACATATTGATCGTACTCGACCCGAACCGTGTTTTCCCAGGCATCGACCTTCAAAACCCTTGTGCATCTTTCTTCGACACTCGGTTCGTCCAGATCCCGGCCTTTCGAATTACCCCTCGATACATTCTCACCGTCGGCGCTAAAGTCTGCCACAAACCTGTCTTCGGTGAAATCATACCGGAGTTCGTTGCCAGCCGTATCAACCGCCGTTACACCTTCGGCGTCGAGTCGTATCTCATTTAGCAGGGGTTCGACTATCACGGCCTGTGAATCGTTTTGAGCAAACGACATGGACGGAAGCATTAACGCCAGCAGCAATGCAGGCAGATTGATTAGCTTTCGATCAAAAAGGGCCACTTTACAAGTCCTATGTAAATGTGCCAACGATTAATACTGAGCTAACTGGACGTCACCGGTGGAGGATGTCAGTACTATTCGCACGCCACCGCCTCCAAAGTCACCTTCAAGGCGGTTGCGAGTCATTGACTTTATTGCTATCGGTACATCGGTTTTAATCTCACCGGAATGAGTATTTATTGTCAAAGTACCCGATGATGTCTCCGGTACGGAAAACGAGATTTCACCCGTGGTTGTTTCGATTAAATAAGAATTTCGGCTCAATAATTCAGTTTTTACATCAATCATGGCCGAAATCGTGGAAATATCCACACTACCAGCCAATTGGACCAGATGCATCCGGCCCGATTCTGACTTCAGGCGCACATCCCCATCAACCCAGTTCAGATCTATGTCTGCCAAAGGCTGCTCGACCGTGATAGGTCCAAAACAGTAGGCAACGTCAATATGTCCGATACCGCTGTGCACAATATCTATCGAGCCTTCGATATTTTCAAGGGCAATATTACCGGCGTGGGATTTGATTGTAATGTCACAGTTATATGGAACTTGAATTAAGAAATTGACATCGCCAAAAGAATCTCCGCCTACACCCAGCACTCTTTTCCAAAATGAGCGACTGCGGTTAAGCATAGTGAGATAATTGGTCTTGATCAGGAAATTGTCATCAGTGCGGTCAACAAGCAGTTCGATATGATCTGCTACTTCTTCGGCATTTTGACGGTCCGAGGCTTTGACGACTTTTGTTGCTTCAATAACAAGACGGTCAGTCTCGGTCATCCGGATGGAAATATTTCCTCGGACAATATTGAGGTCCAATTTCAGAGAACCGTCAACTTCGTAGATTTTCTGAAATTCAAATTCAAACGTTTCTGCATTGACCGAACTTGATATGATCAGGGAAATCGCCAACGACATTATTGTCAACGATATTAAGATTTTTGCGATGCTTCTAATCAACAGTCTCTCCCTGAACTATATTCCTTTGAGCTTCTTTTTCAGAAGTTCCCGCGCCCGGAATATCCGGGCCTTTACAGTACCTACCGGTATATCAAGTAATTCGGCTATTTCTTCATATGTTTTATCGTCCTTATGACGATAGATGATAACTTCTCTATATTTGTCTGGAAGTGAGTCAATTGCCTCGGAAATACTGACCGATTGCTGCTTTCTAACCAGATCTTTTTCGGGATTGTATGAGTTATCCGGGACTTCGATTTCAACCGTACCCTCCCTGGTCTGCAGTTGCTGATCCAGAGACAGGGCATTTATCCTCTTTTTTCTAAGGAAATCAATGGAGCAATTGGCGGCTATTTTATACAGCCAAGTGGAGAAACGGTATTCTGATCGGTAAGAGGCCAGAGACGCAAATGCTTTCATAAACGTCTCTTGCACAAGGTCGTGGGTTGTTTCTTTATCCCGGACAATCTTGAAAATAATATGGAAAACAGCCGTCTGGTGCCTTTCGGTGAGCTGGCGAAACGCCTTCTGAGAACCGGCCAGGGCTTCCTGGATTATTTCTAAGTCGTTGTTTTTCAATCAAATCTCGCTATTCATCACCGATGAAAGTCTCAGGATAAAAATCGTGTAAATATACTATAAGCTGAATTCAACTGACAAGCAAATTTACGGCTCAATTTCCCGGTCGGTTACCCGGCTGAGGCAGGGGCAGAACAGCAAAAAGGGGCGGAGTCATTTAATCCACAACACTTACTATTCAATTATTGAACATTTCTAACTTACTTCGTTCCAGGGAGCAACGCCCCTGTTCAGAATGAGACACAAAATCCGTTAATAAGGAAAGGCTTTGAGGATAATACAGTGTTATATGACTACCCGGAATACTACGAAATAGCATTTTCATTTAGAGATCTCGATCGAGAAGCTCAGTTCTTTAAGAAGTGCATTGATGAATACTCACTCATAGATGTTGACACTGTTTTTGAACTTGCCTGCGGTCCTGCACCCCATACAGGTGTTCTCGCATCAATGGGCTATCGTTACATGGGTCTGGATATAAACCGTATTATGATTGACCATGCCCATTACAAGTGGCGAGACCTGAAACCATCTCCAAAATTCGTTGAAGGCAACATGCTCGGATTTGACCTCGGACAAAAAGTTGACTTTGCCTTTGTCATGCTGGGCTCGTTGTATCTTCATAAACCGTGTGATCTCGATCGACATTTTGATGCCATTGCCTCCAGTTTGAATCCGGGGGGGCTTTACTTCCTTGATGGGTGTGTTCAGTTCGGCGATCCTTTAATTCACCAGAACAATAACGCCTACACAATAGCCCGAGATGAAATTACTATCTGCTCCTCAATCGATATCAAACTTCTTGAACAGAAATCACAGACTTACGAAGAGATCTGGACAATTGACGTGGATGATCATGGAAAGCACATACAGCTGCAAATGATCGAACGTAACCGAGCCATTTTCGCAGACGAATTCAGTTCATTTATTGACCAAAGACCCGACTTCGAACTAGCAGGCTTCTGGAGAGATTGGGATCTCAACAAGCCGATCCAAGACAATGAACCTCCCGAGCGATCATTCACTCTCCTGCGACGAATATAATCCAGCCGCCCATCCCTTTGGCGCTCATTGCCCTATGACTTCAAAATTGCCTTGATCATCGGCATGAATCCTTCGATCATAATTCTGGAGGTAAAATCGGGACCGGTCAATTTGAAAAAGACATTACCTTCCGGGGCTTCCACAATAGCACCCACCAGTCGATAGTTTTCTTTGTTCTCTTTCTGCCTTGACATCGGATCGCCGATTGACACTTCGTAGAAACCAAAGATCGAAAGCATATGGACCGTCATACTGTCAACATTCAGTTCATATTGGATTGCGCCGGTGTGTGAGTCACGACCATCGGGCATGGCCGTCTGGTTTATCCATCGCTCCAGATTGCTCTCAACTGAACCGCCCTTTCCCTTGCCAAAGTAAAAAACAGCCAGAGTAGCCGAGTCGGTGTCCTTTTCAAGCGGACCAAATATATAATGAGCGACCTTCATATCTGATGCGCCAAGCACTGTCCACTGAGAAGGCGGGATAAAGGTAATTCCACCCACCGCCACCGGTTCACCATCAAAAGTGTGTACGTAGTCTGAAGGGATGTAGCTGAAAGTCTGTTTGGTTGTATATGTACCGGAGGCGGAATCAGAATTTTGAATTTTGGCCACGTCGGAAGTGGCCAGATTTGCTTTGTTATCGGCAATGTCCTTACCTGCGTCGGACTTTTTGTCCGACGAACAACCGATTATTGCTGCTACTAAAATAAGACTTACTAATATGCGCTTCATAGTCTGCTTCCTCTTTTGAGCAATCTCAGTTTTACCCATTGATTTATTGGTCAAAACGGGCGGTTGATAAACTTATAACCGTCACTCAATCGAATCAAGCTCTTCTTTTGGTGACAATCAGGTCGAAATTGGTGCGGTCAGTGATTCCCTCGGTGTTAATCAACAGCACTGAACTGTCTTTGGTCATCCCGATTCGCTCTCGCAGTCCCTTAAGCAACGGCGATTTCTCCATAGCCAGCATTGCGGCCAATCCGGCCGCTCCCGACTCTCCAGATTCTATTTGAGTATCATCACCCGAGGGGCAGTAGAATTTCCTCATAGCATGCTTTGCCCATTCATCGCCAATAGCAACAAAGAGGTGGACTGAACTGCGGATAATCTCGAATGCAATGGGCGAGGGCGTTCCACAGTTGAGACCAGCCATAATGGTCTTCAGGTTTCCCGATGTTGTTTGGAGCGCTGGCTCGGATGAGGCGGCCGATTCCAACAAGCAGGCCGCCTCTGTCGGTTCGACCAGAACAAGCGTTGGAGTTTTTTCGGCCTGCCGACGACAATAATACCATCCGGCTGCGGCCGCAAGCGCTCCGACTCCAGCTTGCACAATAATGAAATCAGGACTCGATTCGCCCAGTTGTTCAATCTGCTCATCGATCTCATGGAATAGCGTCAGATAGCCGCCTGAAATCGCGACTGCTGTCTCCGGTTTGCCGACCGTTGAGGTATCCGACACGATGATCCACCCGTTAGCTGATGCATCACGGGCAGCCTCTGTTACGGCTTGGTCATAATCTCCATTAACAATACGCACTTCCGCATTAAGATTTGTAATTGCTTCAACACGCTGCCTTGCAGAATGGCGCGGCATAAAGATTATGGCGCCTGCTCCAAGTTTTTGAGCCATCCAAGCCACCGCTCGCCCGTGGTTTCCATCGGTTGCAGTGCAGAATGTGATCTTGGTTATCAATTCCCGCAGATTGGAGTTAACGGTATCGGCCAGGCTGAATTGGTCGATGCCGTGATCGGCCATGATTTCTTTTGTGACCTGAAAGAGCGCATAAGATGCCCCGAGTCCTTTGAAAGCGCCAAGAGTAAGACGTTTCGACTCATCCTTTACCCACAACTGACCTACTCGCATATTTTGCGCCAGGTTGGGCAGTGATATCAATGGTGTCTGATGGTACTCCGGCAGTGAATTATGGAACCGAAATATCTCTTCAGGGTCGAGACTGGAAAAAAGAAGGTCGGAGCTGCAAACTTCCGGGTCAACTTTGTTGTTCAAATAGTAACGGCACATAGGTAGCTAATATAGGCGATATTATCGATGGAGTGTTAGTATCCATATTTTGCATTGACAGTTTTTTACCACCGACTATATTAGGTATTAGAGTACTGACTTTGTGGAATACCTCACTTACCGCCGTGATTAGTCCGGTAAAAACAGACGATTATTCGCACCAGGCGGAAATAATTTTGAAAACTGACGATGATAGAAAGATAAACCGAGGGATAAAATGGTAACAAGACGAATCTCATTATGGCTGGCAGCGATGGTCCTAATATTCTGCAGCGCTGGCTGGGCACAGATTTCCACCGGCGGCAAACCTGTCAGCTTCGACCGTCTGGCCAAAGGTCCGGTCACACCATCGGTTCGCATGGACGGCATTGATCTGCCGACATTACTGGCGGAAGATGAAATCGACAAGAAATTCGGTACCCCGCTAAGATTCGGCTTCCCTTTTGATGTTAATTACACGTTGGGAAATTCCGGTGTCTGGGAGACTCTTCCCAATGGCGACAGACTCTGGAAGTTACGCCTTGAATGTCCCGATGCGTATTCGATCAATCTCGTCTATGATGATTTTCACCTGCCGGAGGGAGCTAAGTTATACCTTTACAGCGAAGATCGTTCGATGGTAATCGGCGCTTTTACTGCGCAGAATAACAAACCCTGGCGTGAGTTTTCGACTTCCCCGGTCAAGGGGGACGTTTGCATCCTTGAGTACTATGAGCCAGCCGAGGTAAAATTTCCGGGCATAATCTCCATTTCTCGAATTGTGCACGCCTATCACGACCTTTTCTCACGCGGCTTTGCCCAAACTGCAGGATTTGGAAGTTCCGGTTCCTGCAACAACAATGTCAATTGCCCGGAGGGAGTTGACTGGCAGGATGAAAAAAGAGGCGTGGCAATGATCATTTTGAGCGGCGGTACTCGTTGGTGCAGCGGTTCGCTGGTCAACAATACTCGTGAAGACCTGACTCAGTATTTCCTTACTGCCAACCATTGCCTGGGCGGTTCGAACACCTGGATCTTTATGTTCAATTATGAAAGCCCCGGCTGTACCAATGTGGACGGTCCCACCTGGATGACCGTTCAGGGATCAATTTTGAGAGCCTCCAGCAGCAATTCGGATTTTGCCCTAGTCGAAATCACTGAGGCAATCCCGGATTCGTTTAGCGTCTATTACAACGGATGGGTGACGACAAACACTCCGTCGGCAACGGCAATCGGAATTCATCACCCCTCGGGTGACATTAAGAAAATCTCGTTCGAGTATGACCCGCTGCAACATAGTGGCAACTACTGGAGGGTAACCGACTGGGATGACGGCACCACTGAGCCGGGCTCTTCAGGCTCGCCGTTGTTCAATAACTCCCATCTCATTGTTGGTCAACTCTATGGCGGCACCGCCGCCTGTGGTAATGACGGATGGGATGATTACGGAAAGTTCGGCGTTTCCTGGGATGCGGGCGGGAGTTCCTCCAGCCGTCTCGAAGACTGGCTCGATCCGGACAATCTCGGTAACACTACATTCGGTGGGCTCGATGCCACTCTGTTGAACTTCACCGCGACTCCCTCAGTCGGGTTTGAACCTCTCAACGTAGCATTTGGAGGATCATCACAGCAAACCGTGCTCGACTGGACCTGGGATTTCGGCAACAATGATTCTGCGTTTGTACAGTCACCAAATTATGTCTACACCGCTCCGGGGACTTACACGGTCACGCTTCGAGGGATTACCGATGTTGATGACACTCTAAGCTTCAGCAAGGCTGATTATATTATTGTCCTGGCTGACTCCCTGATTGGTGACAGCCTGGCGATCAATTCAAATGACGATATTATGATCGAAGTGTACGCCCACAACTATGCACCGGTTGACTATTTCAAAGTACCAATCGAATACTCCGGTGATATCGACCTGACATACGACTCTTTGTCAACTGTGGGGCTTCGGACGGATTACTTTTCGGATGTGATGTTTATCCACTACGATAATACCAATAAGCGCCGCACCCTGCGACTGCGGACCTCGATCATACCCGGAGCTCTTCCGGAGTTGACACCGGGAGAAGGCCCAATTGTTCGACTCTATTTCTCGGTGGATGGGACGCCCACCGCCGGACAATCGACACCAATCCTGTTCGACGGTTATGACAATGGTCCAATTTCTTACGAAGCCTGGTTTTACGGTTCGGTGCTGAACTACCAGCCGCGCTTAGTCTCTGGCGATGTTCTTTACACAAGTTGCTGTCTGCTTCGCGGCGATTCCGATCATAGCGGGACAGTAGATATTACCGATCTGACTTACATAGTTGATTATTTCTTTGCGTCCGGACCAAACTTCCCGTGTCCCGATGAAGGGAATGTCGACGGCCTCGGCGTTATCGATATCTCTGATTTGACTTATCTGGTTGACTACATGTTTAACGGCGGTCCTGCGCCACCGCCCTGTTTTTGATCTATCCTGTTTGAAAATAGAAAAACCCGCCCTACCCGGCGGGTTTTTTTATTAAATCCGGTACCCTACCCAATGGGTGGACTTTTTTTGAAAGGCAGCGTCAGCGAAATGTATGACCGTGTACATAGGTTACACATTAGACCGGACACATGGGTAACACTTTCTGTAATTTTTGGTCTTTGTTTTCGTGTTTTCTTATTTTTAGTTTTCTATGTTGAGGCAGTTGTTTCAGTCGATATGCTCTGGTATCAAGC